>JAUXCD010000085.1 GCA_030619085.1 Candidatus Zixiibacteriota bacterium | reverse complement strand
GGCGAAAAACACCAGAATGAACATGAGAAACAACGAGGCGCGCACGGCGTTGAAGACCGTGAAGTTGAACTGCTTGATACGGAACTTCACCGGGATCTTGTTTATCAAATCCTGCATCGCTCCCAGCGGGCACACCCAGCCGCAGAACAGTTTACGACCGATAAGACTCGGCAGAAAGATGGCTACAAACATGGCGATGAAGGCCGGGAAGAAAACGCCCCAGGTAATCTTGAACATAAACAGATTAGTAATAGCGCACATCGGGCTGGGGTGTAACGGGTAGAACTGGTCAATCCCGAAAAGCACAAAGGCAATTGCCAATATCGGAATGCGGATTTTGAGACTGACCCATCGGCCCAGCAGCAGCGCGAGCGCCACTACCGCCAGAATCAGGAAAGCCAGGTATTTTCCAGAAAACAGAAAATCCGTCAGACCGGGCGGCTCAGGCGGGGCCTCTTCGGTGACGACCGGTTCGGTCACGGCCGCGGCACCTTCCTCGGATACGACCAAGGAACTGTCCCCGGCGGAATCAGACAAGTCCGTCTGAGCGATACCGAATGCCAGGGGAAACAGAAGGAAACTGATTAGCCCTACGATGGCCAGTCTGCGCAACGGTGATTTCATGAGTTCAATTTATGAGATTGGGAGCTTTTAATCAAAGGATTTTATTTCACTACCCAGGCAGGAAGCTGCTTCCCGTAACGAAACAAATCAAAAAATAGTGTGCTATTTCATGCAACGGTCGTAAAATACACAAACTGACATTGGTATGGTCTAACTAAAAAACGGAAATAAGCATCGATGCGCATGTTCTTCCCTCTTATATTCGCGGCCTCCATGATATTCCTGCTGGGGTTGTTTGAGGTCGTCCTGCTGCGATTTCTCAATCGAGACTGGTGGCAAATCCGCTATATACGCCTTGCCGCCTGGGGACTTCCCATTTTCGGCACCGCCATGGTGATGGTGTGGGGAGTTGGCGAATACAACGCCAAAGACTGGCTGGCCTATCCCGGAGCCGTCCTCGCCGTGGGAACCTTCGTACTGGAAATCAGCCTGATGTTATCCCTGCCGGTGTCGGGGCTGATCCACACCGTTCACCGCCTGATTGATCGCATTGCCAGCCGAGTCAGACCGGAAGCCGCGGAGGCAATCGATACCCGACGCCGGCTGCTCCTAAAAGGTTTCGCCGCCGCCCTGCCCGTGATCACTACCAGCACCGGGGTAGCCGGCGTGGCGAGGTCTTTCTCCGACATCCGCCTGAGGGAAATGTCATTCTCATTCGACAGTCTTCCGCCCGACCTGGAGGGTTTCAAGATTCTTCATCTGTCCGACCTTCACCTCAGCCACTACGTAAAACTCGATGACCTCGCCGATGTGCTGGAGCGGGCTCAGGCGCTCAATCCTGACCTGGTCTTGCTGACCGGTGATGTTGCCGACCGGTTGAATCTTCTGCCTGATGCCCTGAGACTTATCACGCAACTGGATGCCCCTTACGGCACTTTCGCCAGTCTGGGTAACCACGAATACTACCGGGGTATCGTCGAGGTAAAACGGGCCTTTGACCGTTCACCCGTCCCACTGCTGGTCAACAGCAGCGTAAATTTAACGGTGGGGACCACCACGGTAACGGTCAGCGGTCTCGACGATCCGCTCAGAATGGGGCGTAAGAATAGCGAATTTTTCCGGCGCTGCCTTGGGGAGGCACTCGACCAATCGGCACCGCGTAATTTCACCCTGGTTATGAGTCATCGCCCCGATGCCCTCGACGAAGCGGCGGCTGTCGATGTCGACCTGGTTCTCTCCGGCCACACCCACGGAGGACAGATAGGTTTCTCGGGGAGATCGGTGTTTGACAGCGTCTGGCCGGATCGCTACCTCTGGGGACACTACCGAATGCGACGGACTCAGCTCTATACGTCGGCGGGCATGGGCCACTGGTTTCCGTTCCGCCTGGGATGTCCGACTGAAGCACCGCTGATCCAACTGCGAAAAGGGGCGTAATTTCTCCTATGAAAACGGCCGCTTTTTGAGAAACTTGCCCTCTCAAAAAAACACACTTTTTAATCAAATTCGACACTTTTTGCTTGCCTAAATTTTCAAAAAGGAATTACTTTTTTGTTAGTAGAGAGGAAGGCCGCTCCGCGCGCAATAGTTTTAGTCGAAGGATTGAATCATAACAAAGGAATAGTTGACCGATAAAACCCTAATGCTAAAGGAGCAACACTTATGGCAGTAGCAAAGAAGAAAGTGGCTAAGAGAAAAACCACAAAGAAAGCCGCCCCCAAGAAGACCGCTGCTAAGAAAAAGACGGCGACGAAGAAGAGAGTAGCAGCCAAGAAACCGGCTGCGAGGAAGAAGGCAGCCCCGAAGAAGAAAGCCGCTCCGAAGAGAAAGACCGCTGCTAAGAAGAAGGCCGCTCCGAAGAGAACCGCAAAGAAGGTCGCAAGAAAACCGGTCAGACGGGCTACCACCAGGAAAGCAGCCCCGAAGAAAAAGGTCAAATCGAAACGTAAACCGAACGCGGCCTTCATGCGTCCGATGACGCTCTCGGAGGCACTCGGTGCCATTGTCGGCAGCAAGCCAATTCCTCGCACCGAAGTGACCAAAAAGATTTGGTTGTACATCAAAAAGAACAAGCTTCAGGACAACAAGAATCGCCGCATGATCAATGCCGATGCTAAACTGCAGAAGATCTTCGGCAGGATGAAACAGGTTTCGATGTTTGAAATGACCAAGCTGATCAGCAAACATATGAAATAGTTTCCTGCGTACTGATAGCAGCTAAATGACAGGCCGGTTCACACCGGCCTGTTTTTTTTCGTTGAGTTTCTCCTCTCGCTCCGGCATATTGTGACGTGCCACCATTTACTAAGCAAAAAAGTGATTTCCAAATAATCCTATTATAAGCAACGGAGGTAAAACCATGAACCGGATTCCCGGACGCTGGTACCTGTCCATACTCATAGTGCTGGCGCTGGTCCTGGTCGGTTGCCAGAGCGCTACCGTAGTCGAGGTCCCGCCGCCGCCGATGACCCAGGTGGAAATGGTCACAGATACTCTTCACGGCGTCGCTATCGAAGATCCTTATCGTTGGCTCGAGGATCAGAACAGTCCGCAGACCCGAGAGTGGATCACTGCCCAAAACGATTACACTACCGGCGTCATGCAGGCACTGCCGGGCCGCGAGAAGGTGACCAATCGTCTCAATGAACTCCTTCGCGTTGACCATATCGGCACACCCAATGAACGAAATGGCCGATACTTCCTGCAGAAGGAGGGCGCCGATGACGACCTGTACATAATTTACATGCGACAGGGTCTCAATGGTCCGGACGAAGCCCTGGTGGACCCTCACCCGATGAGCGAGGATCACAGCATCAGCGTCAATATCACTGACATCTCCAAAGACGGCTCGATGCTCGTTTACAGCGTCCGTCGCGGTGGCGTCGACGAAACCAGTGTTCACTGCCTCGATGTGGACTCGCGGCAGCTCCTTGCGGACAGTCTACCCGAGGCTTTGTATTTTGGAGTCTCCATCACTCCCGACAAGAAGAGTCTGTACTATTCCAAAGGTACCGAGCAAGGCCCGCGGGTTTACCACCATGCGATGGGTACCGATTTTTCCAAAGACAAACTGATATTCGGAGAAGGGCGTGGGGTGGATGAGTTCATCTCTGCGTCAGTCTCTGAAGACGGTCGCTATTTGTTGATCGGCCTCTACTACGGCTCGGCAGGCACCAAAAACGATCTTTATTTCAAGGACGTGACCAAAGACGGACCCATCAAAACTCTGGTAAACGATATCAACGCCAAATTCAGCGGCGCTGCAGTCGGCGACCAGATTTTCCTGAAAACTGATTGGAAAGCTCCCAACGGCCGCATCATGGTGGCTGACCTGACAAAACCGGCTCCGAAGAACTGGAAGGAAGTTATTCCGACGAGTGATCTGGTCATGGAGAATTTCATCCTGGCCGGCGGCAAGCTCTGCGTAGGCTATCTCGATAGCGTAAAATCCAAAGTCAGTGTATTCGACGCCGATGGCGTTTACCAGAGAGATATCAGTTTCCCCAATATTGGCTCGGTCGGAAAAGTCAGGGGACGCTGGGGCAGCAACGAAGCTTTCTACACGTTCACCTCCTTCAACAGCCCCAAGACCATTTACCGCTACGATGTTGCCTCCGGCGAGTCCTCGGTGTGGGTCGGTCCCAATGTCACGGTCGACGCTGACAATATCGAAATCAAGCAGGTCTGGTATACCTCCAGAGACGGCACCAAAGTCCCGATGTTTCTTACCCATCGGAAGGGGCTTAAGCTCGACGGCAACAATCCGGTTGTCCTGACCGGCTACGGAGGTTTCGGGGCCAGCCTGACGCCGTACTTCAGCAGCATGGTCCTGACCTGGATAGAAAACGGGGGCGTCTGGGCGATAGCCAACTTGCGCGGAGGCGGTGAATTCGGTAAGCCGTGGCACGAGGCCGCCAAGTTTGAAAAGAAACAAAACAGCTTCGACGACTTCATCGCCGCCGCCGAATATCTTATCGAGACCGGGTATACCCAGTCGTCCAAGCTGGCTATCCGAGGCGGCAGCAACGGCGGCCTGTTGGTTGGTGCCATACTCACCCAGCGGCCGGAGCTTGTCAAGGCTGTCATTTGCACCTACCCGCTTCTCGATATGCTTCGCTACCACAAGTTCCTGATGGGCCCCTATTGGGTGTCTGAATACGGGTCGGCTGACGTTGCTGAACAGTTTGAGTATATTTACGCCTACTCCCCTTACCATCGCGTCAAGCCCGGTACGCTTTATCCGTCCGTGCTGTTTATCACCGGCGATGCCGACACGCGGGTCGATCCCAATCATGCACGGAAGATGACCGCCTTGCTGCAGGCTTCGACCGGCTCGGACAATCCGGTGATGCTCAGGTATGAAATCAAAGCGGGACATTCCGGAGGACGACCAATGAGTCAGATTGTCGATGACGCTTCCGACGAATTGTGCTACCTGTTCTGGCAGTTGGGGCATGACATAGAATAGATGAATTACCATCACAGATTGAAGGCTTTGCGGGAGCAGGAATGGCAACATCCCTGCTCCTTTTTTGTATCCGCTATTGTCCGGTTTTCTCTCTCTTCGAACCCGCCAGAGAGCGACAAATGGTACTTGACCTAACCTGTGTCGTGCACCTTATTTAATGTTTGATACCCGCTTAGTAGTGGTGAAGAAATCGGTTGGATTTTTACCGGGTTGTATTATTATATCTTTGTTGTGAAATAATTCACAATTCTGGAATCAGAAAGAGAGTTCAACTTTATGTCAGTCATTCGCCCTTTCAGAGGCCTGAGACCAAAACCGGAATTGGCTAAGAAAGTCGCTTCGCCACCCTATGACGTCTTGAGCAGTGACGAAGCCAGAGCGATGGTCAAAGATAACCCGGATTCTTTCCTCCGAGTGAACAAGCCAGAGGTCGATTTCCCGGCCGAGACATCTTTGTACTCCGATGAGATCTACCGGCGCGGCAAGGTGAACCTGGATCGTCTGGTGAACGACGCGATCATGATTCGCGACGAATCGCCCAGCTTCTACCTCTACCGGCTCACCTGGAAGGGTCGCGTTCAGACGGGTATCGTCTGCCTGACATCGGTTGAAGAGTACGACCAGGGGAAAATCAAAAAGCACGAGCATACCCGACCGTCCAAGGTGAAGGACCGGGCCAATCACATCATGGCGTTGGGCGCCCAAGTCGGTCCCGTCCTTTCTATTTTCAAAAACCGGCCTCAGATAGTGGACATCTTTGCCCGCATCACGGCGGCCACACCCGATGTGGATTTCCTTGCTGAGGACAGCGTGCAACATCAGCTCTGGCCCGTCAGCGATAACGCGACTATCGCCGCGTTGATCGATAGTTTTGCCGCTCTCGATGAACTGTATATAGCCGATGGTCACCATCGTTCGCAGTCGGCTTCGGAAGTCTGCCGTCGGATGAAAAAAACCAATCCTGCGCACACCGGTCAGGAGCCGTACAATTTCTTTTTGAACGTCGTCTTCCCCGACAACGAACTGCGCATTCTTCCCTACAACCGGGTAGTGCGGGACCTGAATTCTCTCACCCGCGATGAGCTGCTGAAAAAGGTAGCAAAATCCTTTGATGTGCAGAACGCCACCGAGCCGGTGTCACCCGACAAGGACAATCACCAGGTCGGTTTCTACTGCGAGGGGAAATGGGGTGTACTCAATGCCAAAGAGGAGACCTTTGACAACAGCAAACCGTCCGAATCAATAGACGCCGCCATCCTATACGAGAACCTGTTGCGTCCGGTGCTTGGGATCAAGGATATCCGCACCGATGAGCGGATCGATTTCATCGGTGGTATTCGCGGTACCGCAGAACTGATTCGGCTGGTTGATTCCGATGACTGGAAAATAGCTTTCTCGCTGGGCGCGGTGACGGTGGAGCAACTACTGGCCGTGGCCGACGCCGGCGAAGTCATGCCGCCCAAGTCAACGTGGTTTGAACCCAAACTTCGTAGCGGCATGGTTATAAATCTTTTGAACGACTAAGAATAAAGGACACTCGGTATGTTGATCTTAATCTCAGACGCTTTCGATCCGTCACTGCCGGACCTTTTGAGCAAGTACGGCGAAGTAACCGATGACAAGGGCCGTCTCGCCGACGCAGAAATCGTTCTGATTCGCTCCAAGACCAAAGCCACCAGGGAATACATCGACTCCGCACCCAAGCTGAAACTGATTATTCGCGGTGGCGTCGGCCTGGATAATGTCGACCAGGAGTATGCAGCGACGAAGGGCGTCATTGTCAAAAACACCGCCGATGCCTCTACCACCGCCGTGGCGGAGCTGACCTTCGCGCTGATGATGGCCATGCCCAACCACCTCGTCAAGGCCGACAACTCGATGCACGAGGGCAAATGGCTCAAGAAAGAACTCAAGCGCACGGAGCTGTTCGGCAAGACCCTGGGCATTCTCGGTATGGGTCGTATCGGCACCTCGGTCGCCATCAGGGCCAACGCCTTCCAGATGAAAGTTCTGGCCTGGCACCCGGATGTCTATTTCTGCGATTTCGCCGAAATATGGCCATCAATGGAAGAAGTTATGAAGGTCTCGGACTATCTCACTATCCACATGCCGTTGATTGCTCCCACGCGGGGCATCATCAACAAAGAGAACCTGGCCTTGTGCAAGGATGGCGTGTATATCGTCAACACCGGCCGCGGTCCGTGCGTAGTCGAGGAAGACATGGCCGAGGCCCTCAAAAGCGGTAAGGTTGCCGGCTATGCCACCGACGTTTGGGCCAGTGATCCGCCGGAAAACTCACCGCTATTCGAGGCCCCCAATTGCTTGTGCACCCCGCATATCGGGGCATCGTCAAAAGAGAATTTGCTTCGGATCGGAAGTGTTATCGATACGATCATCGGCGCCTACACCAAGGGAGAGCCGCTCCTTTAGGCCTGAGACGCTGAAACAGTTCGCAATAGAAAAAAAGGATTTGGATATGGCCCACAGAGTTTTCAATTTCAACCCCGGGCCGGCTACGCTGCCGCTTGAGGTACTGGAAAAAGTGCAGGGTGAATTTCTGGATTACAGAGGTACCGGCATGTCCGTGATGGAGTCATCGCACCGGGCCGCCGAGTACAACGAAATTCACAACACCACCATTTCTCTCTTTAGAGAATTGCTGAGTCTGAAGGATGGTTACAAAATCGGTTTTCTTGGCGGCGGAGCTTCCAGCCAGTTCGCCATGATTCCTATGAATTTCCTTGCCGCCGGCAAAACCGGCGCTTATGTCGACACCGGTGCCTGGTCGGCCAAGACCATCAAGGAAGCCAAACGGATCGGTAACGTCGATGTGGTAGCTTCCTCCACCGACAAAAACAACACCTATATCCCCGACCTGTCGGGCATCAAGCTTGGGGCGGATACCGCCTATTTGCACGTGACCTCAAACAACACCATATTCGGAACGCAGTATCAGAGTTTTCCGGACACGGGTGATGTCCCGCTTATCTGCGACATGTCATCCGATATTCTTTCCCGCCGACATGACTTCAACAAATTCGCCATGATTTATGCCGGGGCGCAGAAAAACCTGGGACCGGCCGGTGTCACGGTTGTGATTATTCGGGAAGAGATGCTCGAAAAGTGTGCCGACAATATCCCGCTGGTTTTCACATACAAGACGCATGCCGATAAAGACTGGCTCTACAACACGCCGCCGGCTTTCCCGGTGTATGTAGTCAAACTGATCCTGGAGTGGATTAAAGGTCAGGGCGGACTTCAGGCCGTGGAGAAAGTCAACATGGCCAAGAAGGATCTCATCTACGGCACTATCGACGCCAACTCCGATTACTACCGGGGTACGGTGCGCGAGGACAGCCGCAGTTGGATGAACATCACCATGCGTCTTCCTTCGGAAGAACTCGAAAAGAAGTTCATCGCCGAGGCCAAGGCGGCCGGTTTTGTAGGTCTCAAGGGTCACCGCAGTGTCGGCGGCATCCGCGTTTCGCTCTATAATGCGCTGCCGATGGCCGGAGCCGAGGGATTGGCGAAGTTCATGGAAGCGTTCAAAAAGAACAACTAACTGATATACGCGCAAGGGACCGGCCCGACGTTTCTCCCTTGCGCGTTTTTTTATATCAATCCACCGGGGTTTCGCCACCGGTCGTTGAGACTCCGCAAACGCAAGGAGACCTCTCATGGGTGCCAGACAGCAGGGGTGGTGGCAGAAGAATTTCTTTCCAGACTTCCGTCCCTTATTCGATATGATATCGCCTCGTCAAACCAATGCCGAGGCCCGGTACATAATCGAAAAAATGAATCTGCGGCCCGGGCGGAAATTCCTCGATTGCCCCTGCGGCATCGGCCGTATCGCGCTGCCTCTCGCCAAAAAAGGAATCCGCGTCACCGGCGTTGACATCACAACGTCGTACCTGGAAGAACTCCAGTCAAAAGCGAAGCGCCGTGGGCTGAAAATCGAGTGCATTGAACGCGACATGCGCCTGATCGATTTCAACGAGAAGTTCGACGCCGCCGGCAACCTGGGTACTTCGTTCGGCTACTTTGAAAATCAGTCGGACGATTTGCTGACCCTGAAGAAAGCGTACCGGGCGCTCAAGCCGGGCGGAAAATTCCTTCTCCATGTCACCAATCGGGATTGGATCATTGCTCACTTCGTGCCCCGGGACTGGAGTGAAATCAAAGGTCTCAAGGTCATTCAGAAACGGACTTTCGATTATGAGAAATCGATCATCCGGAGCACCTGGGTTTTCGCCCGGGACGGCCGCGAACAGGATTATCAGGTCGATATCCGGGTATACTCCTGCCACGAGATTATCAAGATGTTTGCCCGGACCGGGTTTGTCGATATCCAGACTTTTGGCACTACCACCGACGAGCCGATTGACCGCAATCAAAGAATGATGTTCATTTTTGGCACACGGCCGAAGGCATCGGGAAGGTAGCGTATCATATTATGCGGAGCGACGAATTCCAATGCGACAACAGCGAACACAGACGCTCGCTGCTCGACTCCGAACTGGTTGGTTCGCTGGGGATCACAGCCACTGACGGCTTCCCCCGCGTAATTCCGGTACACTTCGCATCAGACGGAGAAGTCATCTATATCCACGGCGCGACCGAGGGTGAGAAGTTCGATCTTTTCAAAGACAAACCCGCCGTCACCTTCAGCGTTTTCCGCCTATTTGCCACCATTCCCAACCATTGGCTGGGCGGGAAACACGGTTGCCTGGCCACCGCCTTCTACCGATCGGTGTATGTCAAAGGAGTCGGGTCACTGGTGGATGACCCGTCCGAGAAAGCCAGGGCGCTGCAACGCCTCATGGAAAAACATCAACCCGACGGTGGTTTTATTCCGGTGGACCATGAGAAACCGACCTATGCCAAACCGATGAAAGATGTTGCTATTTTTCGCATCGATCCCGTATTCACGAGTATGAAGTGCAAATTCGCCCAGAGCCTGAACGATGGTGTCAAAAAGAGGATCACCACCAGGCTCC
>JAUXCD010000154.1 GCA_030619085.1 Candidatus Zixiibacteriota bacterium | reverse complement strand
TATTCTGGACGACGTCCCCCGGGTGGTCTCGCCGCATCAGAGCCTGGTGCGTGAATACCTGGTGAATATGGATAGGGCCTATCTCGAGGCCAAGCGCCCGGAATCGCTTCTGTTTCGAGTCGAGGTTCAGTATCGCAAGAACCGGTTGACCCTTACCAGTTCGCATGCCGTCTGGGAAGCGCCGGAGTTGCAAGTAAGCTTCATGCCCGACTTCTGTTTTATTCCGCCGTTTGACCGGCTCGATGTTGACCGGGTGGTGTCATCGATGAACGTCAAGGCGGTGATCACCAAGCCGTCAGGTTACGCCGACAGTATTAAACTGAAACTGGAGACGCCACATGGTATGTTTGCCGGAGCTTACAGCACCGACCACTACCTGGAAAAAGGCATGACCCGTAAGACGGTGCGAATACCATTCACCATATCAAATCTCTTCGAAAAAGGCATTCAGCAGCAGACCATAAAGTTGAGTGTCGATGGCAAGCTGGTGGCCGCCGATACCGGCCTGGTGCGCATAGCATCCTGCCATGTCGCCGACACGGTGCGTGTCGGATACCTGCCCGACACCAGCGGGATGCTCGAGGACGTATTGCGGATGACCGACGCCGGTTTCCAGCCTCTGACGGATCGGACGCTGCTGACGTACGATCTGTTTTCATACAACGCTATAATTATCGGGTCCGGCGCTCTGCGCGAATATCCGTCGTTCCATAAAATCAAGGATCGGCTCGAAGAGTATTTGCGCCAGGGCGGTTCGCTGGTGCTTTTGGGCCAGCCGCATGACTGGCCGCATGGCGTGTTGCCGGTGGCCTTCGCCCCGGCCACGGAATATGTCGATCAGGATGAAATTACCAACCGCATCCCTGAAGCGCGAATCCTGACCAAGCCATACCTGATTTCCGACAAGAACCTTTTCTCGTCCTTCTATCGCCAAAGGGAAGTTACCTCGGCGGTGATTTCTCCCGCCGAAAGGGTCTATGTCACCCCCTCGGGCGGCACCCTGCTGTCAGTGTCGCGGCTGGGCGATGGCCAGATCATTTACTGCGGCCTGCCTCTCCTGCAAAGGATTGCCAAACTTGATATTGACGCCATCCATCTTTTTGCGAATATTGTGAACTATTAGACCGGTTCGCTGTTCAATACCTCGTAGTTTACTTAAGCAGTCCGGCCTTTTTGCCGCATGAAAAATACACAGATGCCAACACCCGACAGCCCGAAGCTTTTTTCGACTATCTCCGGGTATTTTAGGAAGTATCGGGGTTACCTGATCGCCGGAAGCATAGCGGTTCTGGCCACCAATATCCTTCTGCTCTATACGCCGTATCTGACCAAAATCATCTTCGACCGCCTGGAGGCCAAGGCTCCGTCCGGTGAGATTCTCAAATACGTGTTGCTCATAATCGGTCTTACGCTGGTAGCCGGGATTTTTCGCTTCCTGATGAGACGCACGATAATCTGGATGTCGCGGTATATCGAGTACGATTTGCGTTGCGATATCATGTCGCACCTGCTCAAACTGTCACCGTCGTTTTATCATCGAACACGCACCGGCGATATCATGGCCCGCATGACCAACGACCTCGAGGCCGTCCGGCAGATGATCGGTCCGGGCGTGATGTATATTTCCGACTCTTTCGTCAAGCTGGTCATTTCTTTTTCGGTGATGATTTACCTTTCGGCGGAACTGACGCTGTATGTGACTATTCCCATGCTGATCCTTCCGCTGGCCGTCAACCTGGTCGGCAATATGCTCTACCGTCGGTCGATGCGAATCCAGGAGCATTTCTCCCTGTTGACTAACACCGCCCAGGAAAACCTGGCCGGTATCCGGGTGGTCAAGGCCTATGGTCAGGAAGAGTTCGAACTGGAAAATTTCGCGACTCAATCCTTAAAGTACATAGAGTTGAACATGTCCCTGGCCCGACTTCAGGGTGTGTTCTTCCCGCTTATGCGATTGATTGCTTCGTTCTCCTACCTGGCGGTGTTCTTTATGGGTGGCTTGGCCATTATCGACGGCTCGATCAGCCTGGGTACGGTGGTGGCCTTCTTTGCCTACGTGTCGGTAATAACCTGGCCCGTTATCGCCCTGGGCTGGGTGCTGTCTTTGTACCAGCGCGGCAGCGCGTCGCTGAAACGAATTAACAACATCCTTCATTCGCAACCCGATATCGACAACGTGTCCGGGGGCGGTCATGCCGTGCCGATGAAAGGCAAAATCGAATTCAAGAACCTGACCTTCGGTTACAATGGTGCCAACGTTCTCGACGGTATCAATCTTACTATCGAGCCGGGACAGACGGTCGGTTTGATCGGGCTGACGGGGTCGGGCAAAACCACCCTGGTGTCCCTGCTACCACGTCTCTATCCGGTGGAAAGAGGACAGTTGTTAATCGACGGCGTGGACATCAACGATTGGGCTATACACAGCCTGCGGCGACAGATTGGTTTCGCTACCCAGGAGCCGTTTCTGTTTTCCGATACGGTCGGCAACAATATCCTTTTCGGCACTGATGACCATGACCGGGAAATTATGGCCGCGGCCGCGGATACGGCGGCGCTGACCAAGGATGTCGAGGATTTTCCGGACCGCTGGGACACTCTTGTCGGTGAGCGCGGCATCACCCTGTCAGGAGGGCAGAAACAGCGCACCGCTATTGCCCGCGCTATCGTGGTCGACCCGGCTATTTTGATTTTGGACGATGCCACCAGCGCCGTTGACACCGAAACCGAGCACGAAATCAATGAGCGCATCAAGAAAGTTCTCACCGGGCGGACCTCCATCATCATCTCGCACCGCGTCTCGGCCGTGAAGGACGCCGACACCATTTTGTACCTGCACGGCGGCCGCATCGTTGAACAGGGCGCTCACGAGGCGCTCATGCAACTCGACGGCAGGTACGCGCAGTTGTATCGCTCGCAACTTCTGGCCCTGGAACTGGATCAACTCTGATGGCCGCCAATAACTACCACGATGAAGAAGTCCTGGGTAAGGCTTACGATGCCCGGCTGATGAAGCGGCTTCTGCGGTATGTCAAGCCATATCGCTGGGTAGTGGCGGCGGCGGTCGCGACGTTGCTTCTGGTGTCGTTCTTCCAGATTTATATCGGCTTTATCACGCGCGAAGGTATCGATGGTTACGTACTGACTGGTGATCGCGGCGGCCTGATGATGGTGGCGCTCAAATACCTGGCGGTGATTGTCGTAGTGTTCGGCTTGACGTTATTGCAGGTCATCCTGACCGCGTGGCTCGGCCAGAAAGTCCAGCACGATATTCGAGTGCAGGTGTTTGGGCACCTGCAGAAACTTCACCTTGGGTTTTTCGACAAAAATCCGGTCGGACGGCTGGTGACGCGCGTTACCAATGACATCAATACCCTCAACGAGATGTTCTCATCCGGCGTGGTCGCTATTATCGGTGACATCTTCATGCTGGTCTTCATCGTCGGTGCGCTGCTTTACCTCAACTGGCAACTGGCGCTGATCACTTTCATCTCGGTGCCGATCCTGGTTGTGGTCACTTTTTTCTTCCGTGCCCGGGCGCGCGATGCCTACCGGATGGTGCGGCTCAAGCTGGCCCGGTTGAACGCCTTTATCCAGGAACATGTTACCGGCATGAGTCTGGTGCAGTTATTTACGCGCGAGAAGGACGTTTTCGACCGCTTTGACAAAATCAACACCGACCTGCGCACGCAGCATTTCCGCTCGGTGACTTACTACGCTGTATTCTACCCCACGGTGGAATTGATCGGCGCCCTGTCGGTTGGTCTGCTGCTGTATTTTGGCGGTGTGAGAATCGGCGATGCCTCGCTGACATTCGGTGAGCTCGTAGCGTTTATGTACCTGGTGGAATTGTTCTTCCGACCTATCCGGGACCTTTCGGAGAAATACAATATCCTGCAGGCATCCATGGCCTCGTCCGAACGAATTTTCAATTTGATCGACACCAAACCGGCTATCGTGAACAACGAGTCCGTGCAGAAAGCTACGGCGTACAGTGGGCGGATTGAATTCGACAAACTCTGGTTTGCCTACGAGGATGAAAAATGGGTTTTGCGGGACGTCAGTTTCTCGGTCGAGCCGGGTGAAAAGGTCGCCGTGGTGGGAGCCACCGGGGCAGGGAAGACCTCGCTTATCTCCCTGTTGTATCGCTTCTATGATTACCAGAAAGGCTCGATAAGAATCGACGGCGTCGATATCAAGGACTTGCCGGTGGAAGAACTCCGCCGTCACCTGGGGTTGGTTATGCAGGATGTCTTTCTGTTCCAGGGCGACTATGCCTCCAACGTTCGCCTGCGCAGCAAGGAAATAACCGACGAGATGGTGCGAAAGGCGTTGCACCGGGTGGGCTTTGACCGGTTTCTTGATGAGCTATCCGACAGCATCCACACGCCGGTAATCGAGCGTGGGGCGACGCTCTCGACCGGCCAGAAGCAGTTGTTGTCTTTTGCCCGGGCGCTGGCTTTCGATCCTGACATTCTTGTTCTTGACGAAGCGACCAGTTCGGTGGATACTGAGACGGAGCGATTGATTCAGAAAGCACTGACCGAGTTGCTTGCGGAGAGGACATCGATAATTATCGCTCACCGTTTGTCGACTATTGAGCGGGCGGATAAGATACTGGTATTGCATCACGGACAACTCCGCGAAATGGGCCGGCATAAGGAATTGTTGGCGAAGAAGGGCATTTACTACCGGCTCCACCAGATGCAGTTCAAAAGCCAGATAGCCGAGCCACAGCCCGTCAGTAACAAGTGATGGTTCCGAAGGGGACAATCCGAAGTTGGTTTGGTAAGACAAGAAAAAGGCACGTGGAATGAATCTCACCAAGAAGCAGACGCGCGAATTTATGACTTTCGCCGAATCCGTCGCGCGCGGTTCCGGCCGGATTCTCAAAGCGGGTTTCAGCCGCAGTAAGAAGGTCAATTACAAGGGACGTATCGATCCGGTAACGCAGTTTGACCTGCGCTCGGAGAAATACATCAATGATCGCATCGCCGGAGCCTATCCTGAGCATTCCGTCCTGGCCGAAGAGGGGAGCGGGCAAAGCCAGGATTCTCCGTTTCGGTGGATAATCGATCCGCTTGACGGGACCGTCACCTATGCTCACGGTTTTCCCGTGTATAGTGTCTCGATAGCTCTGGAATACAAAAATACGCCTGTCGCCGGGGCGGTCTTTGACCCGGAGCGCGGCGAACTGTTTCTGGCTGGCGCTGACATCGGCGCGTTTTTAAACGGCAAACGAATCGAGGTGTCAACCGAGACCAAACTCCAGCGGGCTATGCTGGCGACCGGTTTTGGCTACAATATTGCCACGGCGCGGATAAATAATCTGGGTTATTTCGCCCGCATGGCCAAAAAAGCACAGGCAATCCGAAGGGCCGGTTCGGCGGCGCTTGATCTATGCTGGCTGGCCTGCGGCCGTCTCGACGGTTTCTGGGAATACCACCTGCACCCTTGGGACACGGCAGCGGCCGCCCTGATTGTCCGCCAGGCCGGTGGCCGGGTAACCAGAATTAACAGCGAGCGATATTCCATATTTGACAATAATATCCTGGCCTCCAACGGGCGGCTTCACCGACAAATGAAACAGGCCCTGACCGGTCGTTGAGGGCTTGGCAAAGAGCACTGAATAAGGTATTTTCAGTTGGTTTCATATACAGTAATTCTTTGGAGATAACGATAATAATACTATGGCCAAAACAATACTGATTAAGTCGACTTCCGGCGTGCGCGGGATAGTCGGCCGCGGTTTGGAGCCATCTTTGGCCGTTGCCTATGGCGCCGCCTTTGGTACTTTCCTGAAAAAAGGCACGGTCGTAGTCGGCCGTGACAGCCGTCCTTCGGGTGAGATGTTTACCTCGGCGGTTATCGCCGGGCTGACCTCGGTCGGAATCGACGTGGTCGATATCGGCATGGTTCCCACTCCGACAGTGGAGATAGCCACGGCGGAATTGAAGGCGGCCGGCGGTATCTGCATTACCGCCTCGCACAATCCGGCGGAATGGAACGCTCTGAAATTTTTCAACAACACCGGCGAGTTTATAACTCCGGCGCAGTACCGACGGCTGGACCGGATTCTAATATCGAATCGTTTCGCGCATAAGCCGTCTTCCGGTCTCGGCAGGGTCACGGTACAGCAGGGATGGGTTGAAAAGCACGTTGACAAGGTGCTGAAATTGAAAGAGGTCAATCGGCTGGCTGTCAGGCGACGTAGACTGAAAGTTGTTGTCGATGCTGTCAACGGCGCCGGCTCGAAAGCGCTGCCGCTGCTTCTGGAGAAGCTGGGGGTTGAGGTTGTAAAGCTCAATTGCGCGGGTGACGGCCGGTTTGTGCATGAACCGGAACCGATACCGAAGAATCTCGAAAGCCTGTGCCGGGCCGTGAAGAAACATAAAGCCGATCTTGGTATGGCTTGTGACCCCGATGCTGACCGGTTGGCTCTGGTCGATGATAAGGGACGGCCGATTGGGGAAGAGTTGACCCTGACTATTGCCGTCAAAGAGATTCTGACCAAAAGCAAAGGCCCGGTTGTTATCAACCTGTCCACCTCGAAAACGACGGCCGATATCGCCCGGGCGGGCGGC
>JAUXCD010000199.1 GCA_030619085.1 Candidatus Zixiibacteriota bacterium | reverse complement strand
CTGCCTCCAAGGGTGCATGGGTGCCAGATGGCATGCCTTCAACCCGCCGAAATCCGTTTCGGGCGTTCGGACTATGTCTGTTACGGCCGACCGGTGCCGAGGTAGGTGAAACCGGCCTCTCTCAGCGTCTGCGGATTATAGATATTTCTCGTGTCGTAGATATTCGGTGTGCGTACGACGCCCATTACGCGGGAGAAATCGATGTGCTTGAATTCGTTCCAATCGGTGGTGACTATCACCAGGTCGGCGCCTTCACAGGCGGCATAGGCGTCCTCGAAATAATGTACATCCTTGAGATTTCGGGCGGCCTCTTCATTGGCCACCGGGTCGTAGGCATTGATAGCCGCGCCTTCGGCAAGGATATTTCGGGCGATAACCAAAGCCGGCGCCTCGCGGGTATCATCGGTATTGGGCTTGAACGACAGCCCCAGCAGGCAGACTACTTTCCCGTCGAAACTGCCCAGTAATCGCCGACTTTTCTCAACCACCACCTCCTGTTGGATACGGTTAACCTCGATCGACGCCTTGGCAAGTTTGAAATCGTAGCCCAGTTGTTCAGCGACATCGACAATTGCTTTGACATCTTTGGGTAGACATGAACCGCCGAAGCCGGGACCGGGGGATAAGAAGTGCGGACCGATGCGCTTATCCAGTCCGACCGCCGCCGCTACCTGGCTGACATCGGCGCCGATCCTCTCGCACAGGTTGGCGATCTCGTTAATGTAAGAAACTTTCAACGCCAGCATGGTGTTGGCCGCGTATTTGCACAACTCGGCCGTTTCGTTGGAGCAGTTGATGAAGGGTGTATCGATCAGGTGAAGCGGTCGGTAAACGTCGCGTACGATAGCCATGGCGCGCTCGCTATCGCCGCCGATAACGATCCGGTCAGGATGAAGGAAATCATCGACAGCCGTTCCCTCGCGGAGAAACTCCGGGTTGGAGATAATGTCAAACTCAACATTGTGCTCACGACCTTCAATGATGAATTCCCGCAGTTTTTTCGCGGTGCCCACCGGCACGGTGCTCTTGACGACGATCACTTTATACTCGGTCATCTTCCTGCAGATGCGCGTGGCGACCTCGAAAACCTGCGAAAGATCAGCGGTGCCGTTGTCTTTCTCAGGGGTGCCGACGGCGATATACACCACCAGGCTTCGCTCAATAGCCGCGTCGAGGTCCGTCGAAAAGTGCAGCCGCCCCAGCTTCAGGTTGCGGCGGATCATCTCTTCGAGCCCGATTTCGTATATAGGCACCTCACCGCGACTGAGCCGGTCAATCTTCTCTTTGTCTTTATCGACACAGGTAACGTTCATGCCGAAATCAGCCAGGCAGGTTCCTACTACCAGGCCGACATAGCCGGTGCCAATGACGCATATGTTCATTTCAGATGTCCCTCAGTTTTGGATAAGCGAAATTCTTGATTTCAGCCGCCGCGCGGCGAGATGGAGTAGAGATGAAAAGCATGGTCTCTTCATTGCCGGTAATCGTGTTCACGTAAAACCCGACGATTCAACGCCGTCTGTCGGTTTTCGGGTTCTGTTATAATAGAACGGCAACCGGCGACCTGTAAAGCGATTTTTTAAGTTGTAGATTGTCTCGGCAGCGGCCATTATTGGCTCAATACTGCGACATCCCCAACCGCAATTGGGGAAGCAGTAAACTTTTGCCGATATTCTTCGATTAAAGAGGCATAGGAGTGTTATTAATGCCGTTTGAATCAGAGAAACTCATCGCTCACGTGAAAAAGCACCTGTATCCATACGTGCTTTTGACAATCGTGGTGCTGTTCAATATCACCGTTATCGGTGACCTGATTAGCGACTGGTACCACGATGGCAACTATTCGCACGGCTTTCTGATAATCCCGATATCCATTTACCTGTTCTATCGTCAGAGCAAACAGTTCACGTTCCCGGCGAAACCGGCCAAGGCGGGACTGGCCTTGTTGGTTGTCGGTTGCGTAGGGTTGATATTTGGCATCGCGGCGACAGAGTATTTTACCACCAGGTTCTCGTTGGTATTGATTGTCACTTCCGTGGCCTGGTATTACCTGGGTGCGAGCAACTTCAGAAAAACGTGGTTCGCCTTTTTCTTTCTGCTATTCATGATTCCCATACCGGCGATCATATATTACTCGGCGACAGCGCCGATGCAACTGTTTGCCTCGAAAGTCACTCATGCTTTGCTGCAGGTAGTCGGCGTGCCCGCCCTGCTCCAGGGAAACATAATTATACTGCCGGACTATCGGTTGGAAGTTGCTGAGGCTTGCAGCGGCCTGCGCAGCCTGGTGACTCTCATGGCGCTGACTTCGTTGTACGGATATTTGCGTCTGCCCGGCAAAGTGGTGCCGGTGATTTTGTTCCTGGCCACCTTTCCGATTGCCATCGCCACCAACATCTTCAGAGTTGTGATCACGGGCCTGGGGGCATACACTATCAGCACCGGCCTGGCCGAGAGCTTCCTCCATGAGGTTTCCGGGGCAATGGTGTTTATTTCAGCCTTGATACTGGTAATCATTCTCGGAGCGATACTTCAATGGGCAAAAAAGCGTTTATCCTGATACTGATAATCTTACTGGTAACTTTCATTGTGACCCTGACGGTGACATACTACCAGCCGGAATCCACCGCGACCGTCAGTTTCGACAGCTTCCCTCTGGCCAAAGGTGACTGGGTGGGTCAAAAGGAGGTGATCGCCCCTTTTGTAATGGATTTGCTTAATCCAAAGGCGATTTTTTCGGCCACCTACACCAACAGTCAGGGAATTCAGGTTCACCTGCTGTTCGACTATTTCGTCACTGCCGGCACTTTCGGCGGCCCACACTCGCCTCGCAATTGTCTGCCCGGCTCCGGCTGGGTCATTGCCGACCAGCAAGAGCGAACGATTGATATCGGCTCCCGTAAGGTTTCGGTTGGCCGGATGCAGTTGCGCCTGGACCAGACCCGCCAGATTATGGATTTCTGGTATGTCACCAATTACGGCGAGACCGCCAGTGATTACTTGTTCAAGTTCTATTCGATGATCAGTTCCCTGGCTCTTCAGCCCCGGGATGTCGCTTTCGTGCGGCTCATTTGCGCTGATGACCCGGCCAGCCAGGCGGCGATGGAAGAATTCGAATCTCTCTTCGTGCCGGAGATATACAGCTTCCTGCCGTTCGACTAAATTCCAACCACCATCTGCACCCGAAGATGTGCCGCTAACTCGTGAATCGGCGGTTTTTTGACTTTGCCTTGCCACGAAGGTTTGTGTTTATATGGTTATTGATGAACGTTAGTAAACGGAAGGCAAATGACTGCGATATCGAAAATAACAGCAGCCGATTTCGTGCGGGTGCCCAATCTGGTGAGTTTGCTGCGGGTGGCGCTTACCCCGGTGATGGTGTACCTGTTGTGGAAAGGTGACAACACGTCCGCCTTGATATGTCTGGCTCTGATGATTGTCGCGGGAATCTCCGATGGACTGGATGGTTATCTTGCGCGGCGGTTGAACCAGGTAACGCAACTGGGATTGGTGCTCGATCCGGTGGCCGACAAAATCATGGTAGCGGGCCTGGTAATAGCCTTGATCTGGTTTCGGGATTTTCCGCTCTGGTTGGCGCTGATAATCGTCGGACGGGATCTTCTGATACTGCTGACCGGACTGTTGCTGTTAAAAGGTCAACGGTTACTGGTGCCGTCGAATTTGTCAGGGAAATACACCTTTGCTGCGATAACGGTGCTGATTTCCTGCTACGTAATCCGATTTCCGTTTGGAATGCAGATGACAACCTATGCCGTGGTTATCCTCACGGCGCTTTCCATAGTTCAATACACCCGGGTTTTTGCGCTCGTCAAAAGTGGTCGGCAGCCCCGCGTATTCGCCGACCGACCCTTGTACCGAACGCTTAGAATCATAACCACGGTCGCTTACGCCATACCGTTTCTTTTTTACCTGTATTTTTACCTGCCAAATATAATCAACCGGTGATAGCCGTCGCCGCGCGGCTACGGCTGTTTGCTTGCGGCGTATTCGTCGAGATGCCGGAAGAACTCACTGTCGAAGGTATTGTTGTGCTCGTGGGTCGTCCACCCGATATCGTTAACCAGCCGTGCCAAAGACAGGTAGTAGCCGAATCGGGACGTTATTAGGCGTAGCTCGGCGGAGAGGGCGTTGGTCTGGGCATCGAGAAGGTTCGTCAACTCGACAGTTCCGAATTCGTAACCCCGCACATTCGGCTCCAGAACGGTCCGTGCCGTTCCCTGCGCTCGATAGGCGGGAGGCATACGATCGGAATAAGAGAGCACTTCATTCAAATCGCGCGAAATCCGTCCCATGATCTCAAGACTGACCGAATCTCTCAGAAATTCCGTTTGACTCAAGGTCGCCTTGAGCCTGTCTGCGGCGCGCAAGCGTTTGCCTCCGGAGAAAATCGGTATTCTCAAAAAGCCCAGCAGGCTCCAACTGTCCTTCTCCTCGGCGAACCACGGCGGGTCATCGGCGAGACGGTCAGCGTAGGTGAAGGCGGCCTGAAAACCGATTGTTGGGAAAAATCCGGAACGGTTCTTTGACACCAGCGTCTTCTGCAGATCAACCATGGCATTGAAGGAGCGGGTATTTGGATTCTCGGACGTGGCCACGCCGACTAAGTAATTCTGCAACTGCAACTGCTGGTCGGCCGTTGAGGAAAACTCGTACAGGCGGCGGTACTGCTGCAGCATTTTGTTGTCTGAGAAATATCCGGTATCGAGAGCGAAGAGATAGTCGGTCGGTACATTGAGCAGGACATTGAGCATGACGCGGGCAATTTTGACATTGTAGAAGGCATCAATCACGCGCGCGGTGCCGTTATGCCACTCGCTCTCCCAGCGAACGATATCCAGGGAATCAGCGTCATCCAGTAGGTACCTCAAGCGGGCGACCTCCATGTATAGGTCGATATGTTCGCGGTTTTGCTGCTCTATCTGGTATCGCTGTTGCGTCTGAAGGCAGTTCAGATACGCCACCGCCACACCGTAT
>JAUXCD010000138.1 GCA_030619085.1 Candidatus Zixiibacteriota bacterium | reverse complement strand
TTCGCGTCATTACTGGAGATGCTCTGCCTTACCCGGCGTCTCCGGCACCGGCGTCTCTTGAATCAGATACTTGTGTCATTGTTCTGAATAGGGATTTGGCAACGGTGTCTATTGAATACCCGGACAGCTTGGGTGCCATATTACTCACTTTCGGGGATTCGATTCTTCCCGTCTTCGATATGCCGGACCACGATGCCGGTGGCGAATACGTTGCTCCGTATACGAAGGTTTTGGTGACTCCCTCGTTTGGCTACCCGGATGGAGTGCCACATTTCGGTGCTGGAGAGTTGTTTACATACACGGGTGCGGGGCAGTTGCTGTCAGTGGAAGTTTCGTATGACGGAACTACCTATATACCCACCACAATCCGGGTTGAGGGCTCATCGGGGTGCTGCCTTGATCGAGGGAACGTCAATGGAGTCAATGGTCCCGGCCTGCCGATCAATATATCAGACCTGGTCTATCTGGTAAGCTACCTGTTCGAGGGCGGCCCCATGCCGCCTTGTATCGAAGAAGGCAATGTGGATGGATTGTCCGATTCCGGCGGTCCAATTGATATAGTCGACATCACATATTTCGTACAGTATATGTTTGCGGACGGTCCTCCGCCACCGCCGTGTCCGGTAGAGCAAAGTCGCTGAGTCTGGCGGTCAATGAATCATGCAGGTCAGGAGCCCTGCGTTGCGCTCCTGACACACTTCGTGTGCTTTTCGCTCTGCGCTCGGGTAAAGCTGGGGCAGACCGGGAGGTCTGCCGCCCACTGGTAAAGCCAGTTTTATGCTTCGCATGAATTGAGAAAAGTTGCCCGACCCGAAAAATAGGTCGCGCCTGCTATGCTTTTGATTTGGAGGGTTTGGCCGTTTTGGACTGGCTGGCCTGGCGCTCTTTGCACTTGGTGTCAAAAGCGTCGGCGTCCACCGTTTCATCCATGTAAAGTTCCATCATCTCCGGCGTCAGGCAGGTGTGGAGTTTACGCTTGGCGATGCGCTGGATATTGAGCAGATGCTTGGCGCTGATATTGTCCGTGGTAATATTTTTTCCGCCACTGCCACAGGCCAGCGTGAACGACGGCTGCAGCGAATTATACGCCCCGCCCAGCGCCCCCTGCGATGTAGGCGTGTTGACCAGAATCCGCCCGGCGTTCATCACCGAGGCAAAATGCTCGATCCTCTCCGGGTCCTCCGAATATACCCCTATCGTGTGCCCCAGGCCGCCGTGATTGTTAATACTCCGGCAAAGCTCCACGGCCGTTTCGATATCATCGGCCACATAAAACGCCAGAATGGGCGCCAGGATTTCCAGCGATAGCGGCGAGTGCGGTCCCACCTCATGGAGCCGGGCAATCAAAAGCGTGGTGTCCTCGGGCACGTCGATTCCGGCCATGCGAGCAATAACAGTCGCCGGCTGCCCGATAACATCGACACGCATAACTTTGGATTCGGGATTGAACACTACCGGCTCCAAACGTTTGATCTCCTCCTCGGACAAAAAATACGCCTTGCGCTGCTTGAACTGGCGGGTGACCTCCTCGACATGAACCTTCCGCACGACCAGCGCCTGCTCACTGGCACAGATAGTGCCGTTGTCGAACGTCTTGGAATTGGATATCTGCTCCACCGCAAAAGGGACATCGGCCGTCTTGCCGATAAACACCGGGACATTGCCGGGGCCGACCCCGATAGCGGGATTGCCGGAGCTGTAGGCTGCTTTGACCAGGGCCTTGGAGCCGGTAGCCAGAACCATGGCTGTTTTGTGATGGCTCATGAACCGCAAGGTTTCTTCGTCGGTGGAACGCCTGACCCACTGGATACAGTCCTCGGGGGCGCCGGCGCCCAGGGCGGCTTCGTAGCAGATTTTGGCCGCCTCGCAGGTGCATTTTCTGGCGGCTCCGTGCGGCCGGATAACAATCGGATTGCGCGACTTGAGCGATATCAGGATTTTGAACAGGGCGGTCGAGGTGGGGTTGGTTACGGGCGTGATGGCGAAGATCGGCCCCATCGGCTGGGCGATCTCGATAATCCCGTTGTCGTGATCCTCGGAGATAACCCCCACGGTCCTGAGGTCCTTGATATCCTCGTAGACAAACCGGGTGGCGATGACGTTTTTGGTGACCTTGTCCTGCCAGACGCCGAGCCTGGTCTCCAGGTGGGCCATTTTGGCCAGGTGGATGCGATGGTTGAAACTCGCCTTGTAGACAGCTTCCACGATGCGGTCGGTCTGCTGTTGGTCCAGTTCTCTAAATGCCGCGGCCGCGTGCACCGCTTTTTCCATCACGGCATCGACATCGACGCCTCGTTTTTTCACATCACTCAAAATAGGTCACCTGCGTTACGCTCTGGGGATCTGCTTGACCTCGGGTTCCTGTCCGGAGCGGCGAACCATCCGCGTCAGGTACACGATAAGTCCGAGGATGACCGGGACCATCAGAGCCAAAGCAACTGCCGCGATGAAGATGAATACCGACTCACTTGACATAACTACCCCCAACGGTTGGAATTCCAAAGAAGGTGTCTTAATGACGAATATTGTCTTCTATATTTCAACGGACTGGAGCGCCCGCTCATACATCGCGAGAATAAGGTATCAAAGAGCCTTGGTGAAATATCGCGATTAAATTTCGACTGTCAAGACCTTTTCTGTATACGTTATCGAAACGAGGCACCCGTTACATCTTATCTTAGGGGTGCGCAAGGAGTTAGCGTCCGCAGGTGTTTGAGAGGCAAGGACCGGGACATGCTCACCGAAAGTGCAGCTCTGTGATTTGACACACCATAAATAAAGCCGGGAGCGCTGGTACTACCCAGACAACTCCCGGCTTTCGGAACCACCCATATAAGAAAACATGCACGACCCGTAAACACTATGGCCCGTGTTCGCGCACGGGCAAGGCTGGGGCAGACCGGGAGGTCTGCCGCCCACACACTTCGTGTGATCTTCGCTTCGCGCTTCGGTCTTGAACGGACAACCTCGGGAGGTCTGCCGCCCACAAAACATGACCATCACCGATCATTTTCATATCGCATGAACGTACCCTCGGCCCTGGCCACGAGACGTTTGTCGCAGAGAATCTCGCTTTCGACCATGTAGAGGGGTGGTCTTGCCCGCTTGATTTTCGCCCGAAGTTTGAGGATCGATTCGCACGGGACTGGCTGCAGGTAGCGAACGTGAAGGTCGCCGGTGACAGCCCGGACGCCGTAGTGAAAAAGACAGTGGGTCATCGCGGCATCGAGCAGCGCCGAGATGACGCCGCCGTGAAGGATGCCGTCGTATCCCTGCAGTCTGTCGTGCGCCCTGAATTCGGCACAGACCCTATCGGTGTCCTCAGCATGGAAGCAAAGTCCCAGAGACTGGGGATTGTCGTCACCGCACATCAGGCAGTGACCGTGGCCGCACAAGGCCCCGATATTTATCGGCTGCTCAGTGGTCACAGAAATTTGTGCCGGGCTGAAGGGTACCCGAGATATATTCGGTAACCAGGTGCTCCGGTGTCTCGGCTGGGGCACCCACGACTACCTGAATGCCGTTGGCGGCGAACAACTGCTGGGCTCGCTGGCCCATACCTCCGGCGATTATAATCTTGGCGCCCTGTTGGGCGAGCCAGGGCGGAAGCAGACCCGGCTCATGGGCCGGCGCCTGGACATCGTCGCGCTTAACAATCTTTTTTGCCTCTGAATCGACATCGACCAGCGCGAAGCATTCGCAGTGACCAAAATGCATCGCCAGTCTTCCGTTCGCGAGAGGAATAGCAATCCGCATACGTTCATCCTCGTTGGGGTTAATGTGGTATGGATTATTGTTTGATCTTTCTTTCATAAACTGCACCTCAACCGGTTTCATCTATATTTGCCCTGACCGAATTCATAGTTATCGCAAGCCGCCTTTAGCGTACTGGCCGCCAGCAAGGCACAGTGCTTGGTTTCATTGGTCAACCCGCCCAGCCCATCAAGAATTGTCTGCTGCGTAATGTTCGCTACCCATCGCACAGGTTTACCCTCGGCCAGATTGCATGCCATATTTCCGCAGGCGCTGGAAGATACGCAGCCGTCGGTCTCGTAGCAGGCAGTCTTCACGATGTCGTTACGGACTAACAACCAGAAATCCATCGTGTCGCCGCATGGACCGGTGATGCGAGCATGACTGTCAAACGACGCCGGTAACCCTCGGTGCTCGTGAGTGGCAGCATCGCTTCCGGCGAGTGGCAGCAAGTCCCGTTTTGATTCAGGTTTCATCGTTTCCAATTATAGGGCAAGCTGGTTCCATATCTGCCGAATGTCTTCTGCCGCCGGCGTGTCTGTCTCTACCACGGCCAGGCCCTGCATCTGGGCCGCCGTGACGCCCGGGTCATATCGAATGCGGCCGACCACCTGCGCTCCCACCTGACGTGCTCCGGCCTCGATTCGTTCCGTCATCTCTTCGTTGATATCCCACTTGTTAACACAGACGGCCGCCGGGATTCCGAAATGCCGGGCCAAGCCGAGTACCCGTTCAAGATCGTGTTCACCGGAGACGGAGGGTTCCGTCACCACGAGGATTTCCGATGCTCCGGTGACCGATGCTATAACGGGGCATCCGATTCCCGGCGGTCCATCAACAATTAACAGCGAGTGGTCGTTTTGCTGGGCAATGGAGCGCGCCTCGCGCCTGACGGTGGAGACCAGTTTCCCTGAATTCTCGGCACCCGCGCCCAACCGGGCATGAACCATGGGGCCGCACCGCGTATCCGATACCATCCATTCACCACAAAGGCATTCGGGGAAATCAATCGCCTTTTCAGGACAGAAATGCACACACACGCCGCAGCCCTCACAGGCCAGCGGGTCGATAGTGTACTTTTCATCGCCGTTTAATTTCACCGCATCGAAACGACAATGCTGCTGACAAATCCCACAACCGTTGCAATCCGCCTCGCGAATTATGGCCTCACGGCCCGATCTAAAGTAATTTTTCTCCTTCACCTGTGGTGAGAGCACCAGATGCAGGTCCGCAGCATCCACGTCACAATCGGCAACAACCACCCGATCAGCCAGCACCACCAGCGATGCCGCTAAGCTGGTCTTGCCGGTACCGCCTTTACCGCTGATAACAACCAATTCTTTCAATTCAATCTCCTTCGTCCACTCCCCGATGCTAATGCATATGCAGAACCGCGATGGTAGCAATGCCCTGAACCATGAGTACGAATTCGCAAGATACGCCAACAAACAACATAGCGTGGCGACGGTTCGGGACGATATATATGTTTATAACCCGTTGTTGTCAGCTTCCTTCTCCAAAGGGAGATCTGCCCGGATTATAGGAATTCCCTTCACTTGTCGGCATGGCACGCTCCCTTTTCGGCTCCGTATAGCGCCTCAGTTCTGGACAGCAGTTGCTCGAATCGTTCAAGGTATTCCGGCAACGCATCGACCATCAGAACCCCGCGGGAGTATGCCTCGGCAATCCGGCGATCATCGGGAATCTCCATCAGAATCGGGATACCCTGCTCTTCGCAGAAGTTATGTACGCGGTCGTCGCCGATGCCGACCCGATTGATCACCACCCCGAACGGAATGCCCAGAGCAGGAAGCATCTCCACGGTCAGTTTCAAATCGTGCAGACCGAATGGAGTCGGTTCCGTAACCAGCACGATAACGTCGGTTTCAAGGAGAGTGCTGATCACGGGGCAGGACGTTCCCGGCGGGGCATCGAGGATCGCCACCATGTCGCTTTTTAGGTGCGCCTTGACCGCTCGGATAAGCGGCGGAGCGATCGCTACACCAACGTCGAGGCGACCTTGAATCACCTTGACGTGCTCGGCCTGAATAGTCTGGACAACGCCGATTCGCCGGTCCGTTTCGCTGATAGCCTGGCGGGGACAGATGCTCACGCAACCGCCGCAACCGTGACACAACTCCGGAAACACCAGCGGTTCGGATCCAAAACAGACGATGGCATTATACTGGCAGAACCGGCTGCACTCGGCGCATCCATCGCACGCCGATGTGTCCACGACGGGGATGGGGATACCAACCACCTCCTCGGCGGAGACATCTCCTCTCAGAAACAGGTGACCGTTGGGCTCCTCCACGTCGCAATCAACATAAACCACGCGATCTTCACTCGCCGCCAAAGTGACAGCGAGATTGGTGGCAACGGTTGTTTTGCCGGTGCCGCCTTTGCCCGAGGCTACCGCTATTTTGAGTCCCTTCACCACGACAGTGTCACCTTCGAGTCATCAATTGGCCGCACTTGGGGCACTTAATCTCATAGCAGGGCAAGCCTCTTTGATGGGTCATGGTTTCGCCACAGGCAGGGCAGACACATTCGCCACCTCCGCCGAGTCCTTGGCCGCCGCCGAGTCCTCGGCCACCGCCTTGTCCACCGCTGCGACCGCCACCCTGACCACCGCCTTGGCCACCGCCTTGTCCACCCCCGCGGCCGCCACCCTGACCGCCACCGCGGCCGCCACCCTGGCCACCACCCTGGCCACCACCCTGGCCACCACCCTGGCCGCCACCTCTTCCGCCTCCAAAGTTGAAAGTCATTTTTTATCCTCGTGCTGTTTCTTAAGTTCGTCGATTCGCTTGTTAATGTCTTTGACCATCTCGTTGAAATACTTGGCCTGGTCTTTCAAATAGGCAAGTTCGTCACTTCCTGTGCGCGCCGCCGTCGCCTCGTATGGCGGGACGTCGGCCACCGAACCATAGGGACGCGCCCATCCGGGGAGACCGGTCGCATAATACATATTGCGCCATCCACGGCCTCCGCCACCAAATCCGCGTCCAAAGCCGCGTCCGCGCCCGCCCCCCATACCAAAGCCGCGTCCGGGCATCGGATTAGCGTAACCCGGCATTCCGAAGCCGGCACAATAGCCAGCTCCCCTGCCGGTCATCGCTCCGGCGCCCATCGGTCCTGTTCTATCTCCACCTGGCATTTTGATCTCCTTTCACAGACATTCGTCTGATTAGTATTAATTGGTTTTACTATCATTGATCTCGACAATTTCCACCTTGTCAGTGATGTCAATGGCCTTCGGCTGGTCCGATTTCCTCGGCAGGAGCTTACGCACCGTTGTTCCGATCAGAGCGCGAATCACGCTGTTCGGTTTCTTCAGGTCGTTGATGACAAATCCGAAGATCGGAGCAGCAATTGAAGCCAGACCGATCGTTTTTCCGGTCTTGCCGCTATACATACCTCTCACACGGCGACGGAGACCGCCACCACCGGGACCGCCTGTACTCCTGTCATTTTT
>JAUXCD010000208.1 GCA_030619085.1 Candidatus Zixiibacteriota bacterium | reverse complement strand
GAGTGACTTAGCCATCTCTCCTGCAGTTTTAGTTGAAGTGGATGCGCCGGCAATCTATAATTCGGCAAATATAGAGGAGTATGATGAAAAGGATAGTCGCGGTTTTCATTGCCATCCTGCTGCTGATAGGAATTCTTATCGTCAACGCAGCCGAGAAATCAATCGTCAAGATACCCGATCCGCAGAAATACCGGATCACCCTCACCGACGGTCTCATCATGCACACCTGGGTGTATCCCAGCGTCGGCAAAAAGCCCGCACCTCTGATGTTGCTGCTGCCGATGATGGCGCACACGCACAAAAGTTACGATCCGTTCATCGAGGCGCTGTACCAAAGGACCCACAGCGACAGCACCTATCAGGTTCCGACAATCATGAACTTTGACCTTCGCGGACACGGCCAGTCCACGGATGCCAAAGAGGAGAATTACAATTACAACAGTATGACCAAGGCCGAGTTTAAGATGCTCCCGGGCGATATTAAAGAAGCGGTGGCACATATCCTGGCCGACTCGGCGCAGAAGCTCGATGGCAAAGACATCACCATCGTCGGGGCGTCCATAGGCGCCAATACAGCTATCATGACCACCCAGCTCATATCGGGGATAACCAAAGTGGTTATGCTGTCGCCGGGAGAGAATTATCGCGATCTGACGCCGGGAAAATCAGTCGAACAGTTCCAGGGTCAAATGCTGATTTTTGCGGGCGTGGAAGACAGTTATTCCGCCGGGTCATCGCGCAAACTGGCCGAACTCAATCCCACCCACAGCCAATTGATGGTTTTCGAGGGTCCGGATCACGGCACGGATATCATCAACAACAGTGACAAGGCCATGCAGTCACTCGTAGACTGGTTATCACAATAGATTGATTATTTACAATGATTGGCAGTATTGACGCCGGTCAGGACTTGTCTTCTTCTTCGTCATTCGACAAATCAAGCATATTGGCGCCATCGCTGTAAGGCACCGACCGGGGCGTAGTCAGCCGAAGAAGCTTCTGGGTGACATCCCTGATTTTAAGAGCCGATTCTTCCACAACTTTGAGTTTGTTGCGCACATCGCCGTCAAGGTTATCGTGCTTGAGCAGCAGCAGTTGGATATTGCCCAGGATAGCGGTCAGCGGGTTGTTGATTTCGTGATTGACGGTGACAGCCGTTTCAACGACTGCAGCCGTACGTTCCTTGTCGATCAAAGATCGAGTAGCGTCGGTGCTGCGCTCGGCATCAGTGACGGCGTGGTTAAGCGCCATGAGGGCGGTGAAAGTCTCAAGGAAGCGGTCTTCCGCCACCACTGTTCGCTCCCCCTGCTGAAGGCCGACCACGGCACCGAAGATTTTCCCGCGGTGGCGTAGCGGCAGCGTAAACGAGTGGTAAGCCGGGTCACCGTCGAACGACATATAAGCCGACACCAGTTTCTTTTCGCGACGCAGAGTGCTGTACAGCCCCTCTTCGATCGTCCCCATGAGGCGGCGGGCGGGGTCGGAGCTGGCGTGATCGACCGTGGTCGTGACTTTCAGGTTGTCATCCCACAGGTACACGGCAGCAGCTTCCAGACCGACATACTCCGCGGCAAGCGAGAGCGCTGCCTCGGTAATTTCGCCGGTGTCTCTACCTTTGGAGCCGGTGAGAATAATCTTACTGAGTATGTCGAATCTGTCCTTTGCCATTCAGTCCTCAAGATGGTGTTAACCAACCATCAAGATAGTTAAGCAAAAGTAATGCCTTTTCCAAATATACCGCAATCCCGAAGTAAAAATGGGGTATTCACTAAAATACCTACAAAATAGCGGTATTCCCAGCTTTTTCTGTGTTCGAATTCTGAACAGGGGCCGCCTGCGACCTGTCCGGATGCAGTTTGATTCACACCAGTCTGCATCATGGTATGCATAAAGCCGTTGACAAGTCGCTCCGAGAGGCATAGATTTGTTTTTTTCTCAATCGACCGCGGAGGTTACTACTTATGTTAGAGTCGGTCATAAATGACAAGTGTGGTGTTTTCGGGATTTACGGTCATCCGAGAGCAGCCGAACTGACATATTTCGGTCTTTATTCACTTCAGCATCGCGGGCATGAATCAGCAGGTATCGTCTCATCCGACAACGGCCAAATCCATCTGCATAAGGGCATGGGTGAGGTACCCCAGGTCTTTTCGGACCCCTCGACAATAAAGAAACTGGCCGGTCGGCTGGCAATCGGCCACACCCGCTACAGCACCACCGGGGCGTCATCGCTGATAAATATCCAGCCTTTCCTGATCACCAACCGGTCACGGTATCTGGCAATTGGTCACAACGGTAATCTCACTAATTCGCTTGAGCTGAGAACGAGGCTGGAAGACAAGGGCTCCATTTTTCAGACTACATCCGATACCGAAATATTCCTGCACCTGATCGCCACCTCCTCCAAGAAATCCCGCATCGAGCGGATTTGCAGCGCTTTCGCCGCTGCCAAAGGGGCTTTTTCGGTACTGCTACTGACGGAGGATTCTATTATTGCGGTACGTGACCCCCACGGTTTCAGACCCCTGGCCCTGGGTAAGTTTCGTAAATCCTGGATCGTAGCATCGGAAACCTGTGCTTTTGATATCATCGGCGCCAAGTATGTTCGCGATGTGGAACCGGGTGAGGTGTTGGAGATTTCCGAGAAGGGGCTTAAATCGTACTTCCCGATGAAGACGGCCAAGTCGGCCAGTTGCATTTTCGAGTATATTTATTTCTCCCGTCCGGACTCCAAGATTTTCGGTGAGAACGTCGACAAAGTGCGCCGTCGCCTGGGGCGGCTTCTGGCCCGGGAACACCCGGTCGAGGCGGATATCGTGATCGGTATCCCCGATTCGGCCAACACCGCCACGCTGGGATTCTCTGAAGAATCCAAAATACCGTTCGAGATCGGCCTGATCCGCAACCACTATGTCGGCCGCACGTTCATCGACCCGGAACAGAAGATTCGCGACCTGGATGTCAAGGTGAAGTTCAATCCCGTCAAGGGGGTTATCAACAACCGCCGCATCGTGGTTGTCGATGATTCTATTGTACGTGGCACCACCGCCAAGAAATTGGTAAAGATGATTCGCGAGGCGGGTGCGAGGGAAGTGCATTTCCGCATATCCTCTCCCCCGATTATCTCCCCCTGCTTTTTTGGAATCGATATGCCTACCAAAAAGGAACTCATTGCCGCGAACATGTCAGTGCAGAAAATCGAAAAGCACCTGGGGGTGGACTCGCTGAGATATCTGTCGCTGAAGGGAATGCTTTCCATGTCCTGTCTGCCGGACATCAACTTCTGTTCCAGTTGTTTCTCTGGCAAGTACCCGATCCGGATTCCTTCGATCAACGCCAAGAATCGCCTTTCCAAGATCTAAGCTGTAATTCGAACCGAGCCTTATTCAAAGCCGTTGCTCTGCCGATAAAGTAAAATGTAACTTATTGACAAATCGGGCATTAGGGGTATATTTAGGTAATGGACCGACTTTTGACGTCGGTTTCGCGGCAGAACCGCTTTACTGCACGAGTCCCCACCTGCCGGAGGAAAGATGGTAAACCGTTCAAATGCAGTGACATACATTGTCCTCCTGACCTTGCTGAGCATCACCCTGACCGGCTCGGTAGCCGGCGATGCCGCGATGTCGGCGGACAATAGCTATGGCATGGCGATGGAGGCTCGTCAGGAGGCCGTAAAGCCGCCAGTCACGCGGATTGCCAACAAGACTGGCATTTCTCATGTCGTTGTGAAATTTCGAGATGATTACCAAGTGCGCCGACGCGGCGATAAGCTGCTGTCACTGACAGGACGGTCCGTGACCGAGGCATCGCAGGTTCTCAGACCGTATGTATCTCGGGATTTGAGGCGCCTTTTTGCCAATCACAGCGAAAAGCGCCTTGAGCAGGACAAAGCCAATCTGCAGATACGGTCGCGCCACGAACTGGCCGACATGAACAGCTACTACCGTATTAACGTTTCCGAAAACGCTGAGGCCGAGCAGGTAATCAACGCCCTCAACAATCTCGACTGCATAGAAATCGCCTACATTCAGCCGCCCATCGAACCGGCCAGCGACCCGGATCCACCGACACCGGACTATGTAGCGTTCCAGGACTATCGTGAAGCGGCCCCGGATGGGGTCGATGCCGATTATGCCAACACCCTTCCCGGCGGCGATGGCACGGGTGTGAAAGTAATTGATATCGAAGGTAACTGGCGGATGACGCACGAAGACTTGAGCAAGGCGGTCGGCGGTCTGATCGCCGGGCAGCTTATCGACGACATCATCTGGCTCAACCACGGGACGGCGTCGATTGGAGTTTTGATCGCCGACGACAACGGCTACGGCGTCACCGGTATTTGTCCCGGCGCCGATATCGGCATGGTCTCGGTCGGCTCGATGTCAGCGGCCGAAGCCATTTACACCGCTGCCTCGGAACTGGAGCCGGGGGATGTAATTCTCGTGGAGTTGCACGCTCCCGGTCCGCATTACAACTTTGAGCCTCGCCCCGATCAGGCCGGTTATATCTGCGTTGAATACTGGCAGGCCAATTACGATGCCATCAAGTATGCCTGGGCCAAAGGGGTCACGGTGGTGGAAGCGGCCGGAAACGGACTGGAGAATTTCGACGACCAGAACAT
>JAUXCD010000039.1 GCA_030619085.1 Candidatus Zixiibacteriota bacterium | reverse complement strand
TTCTTTTATCAAAGAACCGAGACCTTCATCGCCGCCCCCAATCCGGCAAGTATATACCCGACCGTTGGGACATATCGGCAAGTTAAGATAATACCTTAGCCACAGGCTGTCAAGCCCTAACCACACAAGCAAACACGATTCTCCACCGCTAGTTCCCGGCATTTCTATTATTTCGTAACACCAGGCTGAACAACAGGTTGACGGAGCCGCCAAGACGCCCACAACACCGCATCCCTCTACATTCGGACCCATCTTCAGACAATGGACCATTTTAGCCCACACTCATCCGGGCGAGCTATTATGGCAGGCCGAAAAACCGGACTATAGTAGTGTACGATGTTGTCCATTTTTTCTTAAGCGTCCTCAATTGGGTCCAATTGAAAGCCGTCAGATGGCGGGGCGGCTTTATTTTTTGCGTCTGAATTGTTGATTGGTTATACTTAAGCCATGATCGCCGACCGCTTCCTATCCATATTCGCCCTCCGCCATCACTGGCTGGTGCCGCTGTTGCTTTTGGCTGCGGCTTTTCTGGTCCGGTTGGTCTATCTCAATCAGATGCAATCAATCCCGACTTTTGACTTCCCGGTGATGGATGAAAAATATCATGTCGAACTGGCCGAGCAGATCAATGACACCGGTTACGGCGACGAGCCATTTTATCGCGCCCCGCTTTACCCCTATCTGCTGGCGATGTTCTTCCGGATCACCGACAGCTCTTCATACTGGTCGCGGTTTATCCAGGTCGTTTTCGGCTCGCTGATTCCCCTGTTGATATACCTGTTCGGGTTGAAACTCTTTGACCGAAGGGTAGCTTTCTGGGCCGCCACAATCGGCGTGCTCTACCCCACCTTCATATATTACGACGCGACGCTGCTGATAACCTCGACTATGGTGCTGCTGACATCGCTATTGCTCTGGCAGCTTTACCGCCTGCAGAACAGCCCGACCTTGTCTGGTTTCATCGTGGCCGGGCTTCTTCTGGGCCTGGCCGGACTGGCGCGGCCGAATATCCTGCTTTTGGGACCGGCGCTGTTTCTGTGGATTTGGCTGATTATAAAGAGCACCGTTGGATGGCGACGAGCGCTGATGGGGTATGTTGCAATGGGACTGGCTTGCCTGGTTGTTATCCTGCCGGTGACCGTGCGCAACTACGTTGCCTCCGATGATTTCGTTTTGATCGCCTGGCAGGGCGGCTTCAACTTCTACCTTGGGAACAACCGCCAGGCTTCGGGCTGGTCGGCCACGGCGACGGGGATCGATGCCACCTGGGAGGGAGGTTATAAGGAGGCTATCGGTTTTGCTGAACAGAACGAGGGACGCACCCTGAAACGCTCAGAAGTCTCCGATTTCTGGTACGATGTCGCGTGGAATGAGATTGCCGCCGACCCGGCTCATTTCATTGGGCTGACCTTCAGGAAACTCCGGATGTTCATCAACGGCTACGAGATTCCCAACAACCAAAACATTTACCTTGCCCGCGAGTATGCCGGCGTTATCCGGCCGCTTTTGTTTGCGGGCCTGGTCTATTTCCCGTTTGGCCTGCTGGCGCCGCTGGCGATAATGGGCCTGGTCCTGTCGCTCGGTCAATGGCGCCGCTTCTTGCTGATATACCTGGCGATGGCCTCGTATATAATCTCGCTGCTGCTGTTTTTTGTCTGCGCTCGTTACCGGCAGCCGCTGTTGCCGTTCATGATTCTTTTTGGCGTATATGCAGTCTATCGTCTGGCCTCATACATAAAGCAACGTGATGGAAAAAACCTTGCCCTGTTTTTGGTCATCTTCGCCCTGCTGGCAGTGGAAGCCAACCATAATATACTGGGGTTGTCATCGGCGCGTGTCAAAGCCGAAGACCATTCGATGCTGGGAAACTCCTACCTGGAGCAGAACAAGCTGGCATTCGCCGAAAACAATTTCCGCGAGGCGGTCAGGGCCGACAGCACCTACGCCGATGGCTTCAACAATCTGGGGATGATACAGGCCCGGCGCGGCAAACTGAGTCAAGCAGCCGGTTACTTCCTTAAGGCATTGCAACTTGATCCGGCCTCGGTGGAAACGGCCGTCAATCTGGCTACGGTTTATCTGGAAGGTAACGACTTCGAAAACGCCATCCGCGTGCTGGAACGCGCCCGTGTTCTGCACCCGGTCAATGACTACGTACACCTGAAGTTGGCTATGACCTATTACGAAGCCGGCCAACTGGACGAGGCGATGACGTCTTGTCAGCAGGCTATTCGGCTCAACCCCGACAACACTACCGCCCGGGACGTTTACAATCAACTCCTTCAGGCCAAAGCAGTCGACAACCCGTAATCAATATTTCTTTTTCAGGTAGGCGCCGATACGCGCCAGATTTCGCCGAAGTTCCTCCGGGGAAATCACGGTGGCCTCGTCACCGAATCCTAGTATCCATCGCTGAATCTCTTCCAGTCCCCGCGTCACTACCCGATAGATGACCTCATCGCCTGTGACTCTTTCGATGGTCTCGTCTACATGGTGGGAGTCATTTGCCACCACTCTGGCCGCTACGCCTGTAAAGCGTATCACCACCTCCACCGGTTCGCCACTGTAGATCTGCCAGCTACCCTCGAAGTACTTCTCCACCGTGACGTCGTCACGCGGCACAAAAGTCTCCCCGGTCGGTTTCATTTCCCTTACTCGACTCAGGCGAAAAGTTCGAAACTCGCCACGCAACCGGCAGAAGGCCACAAAATAGAAAGCGTGCCCTTTGAAGATTATGAAGTACGGCTCGACTTTTCTCTCGGTTAGACCGGAACGCACCGAGTCGTAGACGAGATCGATGACGCCTGAGGTTTCGATGGCTCTTTCGATCGGTCCGAAAAACTCTTCGCTGGTGCTCTCGCTGATGTCGATATCGATGTGAGTTGTCTCGGGCGTAAAGCGGTATCGCTTCTTGACGTCGGACGAGAGCACCGCCTGCAATTTCACTTTCACCTGCCGCGATACGCGGCCGTAGCGCTCGGTTTTATTCAGTGGAGATGAATTTAGAGCCAGGTGCAAGTACTGATATTCATCGAAATCAAAATTGAGCGGCGGCAGGAAATTGTCGGAAGCCAGCTTGTATCCACGGTCGTAATAGATCGGGATGTTGGCCTCTGACAGTGCAATGACATCGCGATAGATCGATCGTTCGGTGACGCCGCATTCGCTGGCGATCATCGCGGCATTGAGATTACGTCTGGTTCTAAGAAGATTGAGAATAAAAAACAGCCGGTCGTATTTGGCCATGCCCATGATGAACTCCTCCCATGTCGGTATTATAGCTCATTCTTGATGAAAACTCAACATGTGGGGACTCTCCCACAGATACTGTTGCCCGGCACCCTCACAACACAGCTTCACGGCTCCGCCCCTCAGACTAAGCCGATTCACGACAACGAGTTATAGGCATCCAACTGCGTGGCACCTTCTTTGCATGATTGATCCATGGCAAACTGAAACAGTTAACGATAGGGGTAAGTTGTGAGAAATCGCAAGAAGAGAGGCAAAAACAAGGAATCTCAGATTTTCATAGAGTCATTCCTTTTCAAGTTCACGACCAAGTCGCTTTTGGGCGCCTTTGTGGTTCTGATGTTTCTAACGCTGGTGCAATGTTCGGTTAAAAAACCGGAAGCTCCTTCGTGGAACACCCAGTTCACCGTCCCCGTGGTCAATCGCACCTTTTACATGGGCGAGCTCCTTGACAGACTTGACCAGGAAGGGGTGGGCATCGACTCCCTCGGCGGAGTCACCTTCAGCCTGACACGAGATATCGACACCGTAACGTTGGGTCAGGATGTCCTTTCGACGGATGATCTGTTTTACAGTATCGCCGAGAGTCTCGGCTCGGTTGAAATCGACGCCCCTCAGACGACACCGCTCACGGTGAGCCTGGCGGCCATAAGCGGTCTCGCTACCAGCCTGCCGGGTGACAGCGCCGTGGTGGTGCCGATTGACTTCACTGTTAACAATGCTGTACCGACTATCACCACCTTTTCGCAGGCAACCATCGATACCGGCGGGGTTCTGGCCGTCGTGGAAAACAGCCTGGGCATTGACCTTGACACCGTCATCGTTCAGGTCTGGGACGTCACCAACAGCCGGTATATCGCCACCGACACCTTCCTCAACCCCATTGTGGACGGCGCCACCGACTCGCTGGTGTTGCCGCTCGATGGCGAGACTGTCTCCAATGAACTGCGGCTGGACACCTACTGCTATACGCCCGGCGGTGTTGTGGAAGCGGCCTCAACCAGATATATCAGCACTGAGATCGGCTTTGCCAGCGCGCTGACCGTATCGTCGGCGGTGGCCGAGGTTCCGGCGCTTAACCGCAACTACACTCAGCCGGTCGTTCTCGGAGAGGCGCAGCAGGTTGACTCGGCGTCGATGGCCTCCGGTACCCTGATTTTGGTGATCGCCAACGAGACAAATCTGAGCGCCGATCTCGATATTGCCATACCTGATTTCGTTCAGGGCGGCACTCCCCTGACGATTTCAAGGTCCGTTCCCCCACAGCAGACGGTAAATGTTAATGTCGACCTGGCCGGATACACACTGATACCGACCGACATCACTGTTCCGCAGCAGTTATCAATGGATGTCACGGCGGATATCCCCGGAACGGCTCCGCAGCAGATTGTCATCGATCAGTCCGACCGCTTCACGATCAGCGCCAGCCTGTCAGGGTTGACATTCGGTTCTATCAGCGGCGTGCTCGACAACGAGGCGACTGAGTTCAATCTGACTCAGGAAGGAATCGATGTACCTCAGGGCTTCGATTCGCTCGAGTTCACCAACGTACAGGTTAGCCTGGATATCGATAATCACTTCGACCTGCCCGGCTACTTGGATATCCTGCTGACCGGCGACAATGGCCGGACGCTGAACATAACGGGCAATGTTCTTCCCGATGCGATGACCACTATATCCCGCGGCGACGCTGCCGTGGCCCAGTTCCTGTCGCCCATTCCGTCGAATATCGAAGTCACCGGTACGACGACATTCGGCGACGGCGTCTACCACAGCACTATCACCGCCGATGATTTTGTCTCCGGACAGGTGCGCATCTACGCTCCCCTGGAAGTGATCATCCACGAGGCTGTCATTGAAACAGACCTCGAGATAGAAGAGATCGACCAGGCGAATATCACCGACATCACTGATCACGTTCAGGAAGCGCGGTTTATCTACAACATCACCAACCGTCTCCCGGTGGGAGCCCATGTGAACATTTACCTCAGCGGCGACTCCGCCACCCTGTACACCAACCCGCAGTTGGTGATCGACTCGCTGTTCGTGACGGCGGCTCCTTTCGACGCCTCAGGACTGGCTACCGATGTCGCGTCCACGGGAGAACAGCAAATTTATCTCACCAACGAAGACATCCGGGTGCTCGAAAACGAAGTGCTCTATATCGGGCAGGAGATTGTGCTGGAAAGCTCCGGCGGTCAGATAGTGAAACTGAGTCAGGATGACTACCTGAATGTAGTCGCCCGGATCGAAGTCGAATACCTCGTCAATGGCGACCTGTAAAGGAGACGGTAATGTATAAATTATCACACTACCAGACGGTTTCCCCGGAGCGACTGCCCGGGTTGACATACCTGCTTAAAGGAGCGCTGTTGCTCCTGCTGACAGTCCTTGTCACCGCCTCCCCGCTCAGCGCCGGCACCGGCATGACATCGGGACGCTCGGCGGCTATGGGTGGCGCGTACCTTTCACTGGCCGACGGAGCCGAAGCCGCCCGTTTCAATCCGGCCAACCTGGGTCTGGCCGGTTACCAGGTCAACAGCCTGGAGATTTTTGGTCTGGGCGCGAGCATTGCCAATAACTCGTTCTCCCTCAACGACTATAACACCTATACCGGGGCTTTTCTTACCAACGCCGACAAGGAATACATTCTCAATAAGATACCGGAAGACGGCCTGACGGTTTCGGCCGACATTCAGGCGTCGGCGTTATCGGTGAGTTACGGCGCTATGGCCTTCTCGATGGCCGGTGTGGGTCTCGCCGATATCAACCTCAATAAGGACCTGATCGACCTGGTCCTCAACGGCAACACATTCGCCGACACCATTGAGATTTCCGGATCATACTCCGAGGCGGTCAGCTATGTCTCGGCCGGATTCTCATACGGCTACCCGGTGTATTCCAATCGGGGTCGCCAATTGGCTGTCGGCGCCACTGTCAAATATCTTCGCGGCATCGCCGTTGAGGAGATCGTCGAACTGGAAGGTCTGGCCGCGACCTTTGAGACCGGCTTCACCGGCCAGGGTCGCATGATTGCCAGAACGGCGGCCGGTGGCTCGGGTTACGCCATCGACATCGGCGCCGCCCTGAGAATCAACGAAAGCTACACCGCCGGCGTGACCTTCAAGAACTTCATCAGCCATCTCTCATGGAACAATGACTGCGAGGAGCACGGCTATCTTTTCAGCTTCGACACCATGACGGTGGACAATATGGAAGACGACTTCGTGGTCACCGATGACTACAGTCGCGAAACCGGAGCCTTCTCCAGCAACCTGCCATCCGTGATGACGGTGGGCGTGGCCCACGTGAAGGGACCATGGATCTGGGCGGCTGACTGGGAACAGGGCTTCCGTCGGGCCGCCGGCGCTTCCGGCAAACCCCGGCTTTCCGCCGGCGTGGAGTATTCACCTCTGCCCTGGTGTCCGGTCAGAGCCGGCTTAGCGGCCGGAGGTAACAAGAACACCCGCTTCTCGTTCGGCTCCGGCGTCGACGTCAGCGCCTATTACTTCGATTTTGCTTTCATCACCGGGTCATCGCTGTCGCCGTCATCATCCAAAGGTCTCAATTTCGCCGTGTCGACCGGCGTTCGGTTTTAACAGGAGAGGTAAGTCATGCGCACAAGCAAAAGAGAAACTATGAGGTATCTGACAATTGCTGCTGTGCTGTTGGCCCTGACAGCCCTACCCTTCGCGCAGAGTTGGTCATCGCCGCCCCACCCCCGGCTTATGGAGCAGGTGGCCGCACAAAAAGCGACCGCCCCGTATTTCATGGCTAATCTCGATGCCATGCACGCCAAGGGGATTTGCACCGGCGAGCACGCGGTGGACTGGAAAGTAAAAGACAACCGCCGCAGCCTGCAGGCCTCCAGCCAGGTAACCGGCAACTATCGAATTCTCGCCCTGCTGGTGCATTTCTCCGATAACACCAGCTCCGTATCGGCGTCGTTTTTTGACACCCTCCTGTTTCAGACCTCTTCCGGATCGGTGAGAGATTACTACAACGAGATATCATACGGTCAACTCGACCTGATCACGGTTAATTTTCCATCGTCAACCAACTGGCAAATGATGCCGCAGACCTATGCCTATTACGTCAACGGTGAAAACGGGACGGGTAGTTATCCCAACAATACCCAGAAACTGACCGAGGACCTGGTTGACCTGGTCGATCCGCTGGTAGATTTCTCGCAGTATGATAACGACGGCGACGGTACTATGGACGCTTTGGTTATCGTTCACGCCGGCAGTGGCGGCGAGTGGACCGGAAGTAATGACGACATCTGGTCACACCAGTGGGGGATCAATCCCCGCCTAAAAGACAGCGTCTATATCTCGAGCTACACGATTCAGCCGGAATACTGGGGATCAGCCGGTGATATGACGATTGGCGTATATTCCCACGAACTGGGGCACGTATTCGGTCTGCCGGACCTCTACGATATTGACTATACATCTAATGGAATCGGATACTGGGGCATAATGTCCTTCGGTAGCTGGCTCGGCCCGGGCTATAATGGTTCGTCGCCGGCCCATCCGACCGCCTGGAGTCGGGGACAACTCGGTTTCGCTCCGATAGTGAATGTTGAATTCAACGTTGATGACCAGGTAATTCCGAATGTCGAGGCCAATCCGTCCATCTTTCGCCTGTGGAACGCAGGCGCCGATAGCGACGAGTATTTCCTGATCGAAAACCGTCAGAAAACCGGCTTCGATTCATACCTGCCCGGCAGCGGACTGCTGGTATGGCATGTTGACGAAACCAAGCTCGATAACACGCAGGAGTGGTGGCCCGGTGAGCCTTCCGCGGATCACTTCAAAGTCGCTCTGAAACAGGCCGATGGCGTGTATGAAATGGAACAGTCGGTCGATCTGGGTGATGCCTCTGATCCGTTCCCGGGCACGCTCGCCAAGACCTCATTCGGCTCGGTGACAACACCGAACTCCAACGCCTACGACAACAGTTCTTCTTCCGTTGCTATTCAGAATATACACCAGACCGGCAGCAATATAATCGCCGATCTGTTTGTCGGTATCGCGGCCGCTGTTAGCAATGAATCAGGTGATGGGGATCTACCGCATACCCTGACCCTGAGTCAAAATTATCCTAACCCGTTCAACCCGCAGACCACGATCAACTTTACCGTGACCCACGCCGGTCAGGCAAAGCTGGAGCTTTTCAATATGCTGGGACAGCGGGTGGCAATTCTGCTGGATGAATACGTCTCGCCCGGAACAACCACCATCACCTGGAACACCAGGGATGAATCGGGCAAAACCGTTGCCTCCGGGACATATCTCTATCGTTTAAAGATTGGAAACGAAACCAGCAGCAAAAAGATGGTCCTTATTCGCTGAGCCAATAACGACTACCAGAGGCGAGAAGATTCCTCGCTGTTTACCCCTGAGAAGCCCCGGTTTGCCGAGCGACCGGGGTTTCCCCTATTCCGGGTACTCCATCTGAGCCGCCATGCTTGGCTGAGGGCTACGATTATTGTCCCTCTGGTTTTTCTTGTATTGGGTGTGGCAAGTCTTACACCGCTTAGGATCTTCCGAATAGCCCCGTTCAAGAAAGTACTGCTGAGCAGCCACCGTAAAAACGAACTCCTCTCCGCACTCCGTACAGATCAGAATCTTCGGCTCAATACCGTTCTTCATGACATCCCCTCTCTACCAGCCAACAATCATCCGTGACGTCGGCAATGGTAGTCACACACTTCTTACCTAGGCATAGATATCGGAATTGAAATCTGGTGTCAATTAAAAAAACGCAGTCGGCAATTTAATTAATATGGATTACATGGTGACGCCGGGCCGCTTTGGAAGAGGAATTCAACCAGGGCGGTCAGATCAGAGATGTTGACGTCCGTGACGCAGTCGAAATCACCGGATTCGATAATCGGCTGTGGAGAGGTGCCTTCATTGAACATGAATTCAACAAAATAGGTGAGATCGCTGATATCAAGGAATCCGGAGAAATCCAGGTCACCGCGCTGCAACACGGCCTTGGCCCCGGCTGTGTAAAATTCCGACACTTCGGGGTCACCCCATGACTGGACCTTGAATGACAGCGTGGCCGTGCTCTCCAGTGTGGTGGCTTGCGGTGGCCGGACGGCAACGGTGTAAATCATATTCTCATCAGGGTTCACCGATTTGCTGATAGTGTCCAGAGGTACCCAGCCCTGATTGTCCCAGGATATCACCGATATTATGTCAACCACCGGCGAAGTGTTCACAACGTTAACCTCGAACCCGCGTTCACCTCCGGAGTACACGGAGGAATCCTGCGTGAGGACTTCCCCCGAAAGAGAATACGGGATGGTGACGTCCGCCGAGTATGAGAAACTCGCGCTGCCCTCGTGTTCCGAGATATTCGCACCCACCAGCGTTACCTGGTAGTAATCCTGAAAATCAGGAATCTGGACGGAGCCGATATACGTGACCGGATCGAGTTCCAGCTTCTCGATAACGTGCTCGTTGATAAGCGTTGACTTGATGACGTAGGCCGCCCATTGCCGAGTGTCAGCGCCGTTGAAATTGATATTCAGATCACCGGCCGCGCCGTTGGGATGAAACTGCACGTATACCGAGCCGTAACCGGCCGGCGAAACCGTCGGCGCGGACAACGGCACCGGGTAGCTGTTGTGGTGACGATTTATCGTCATGGCCGGATAGGTCGCGGCCTCGGCATAATGCTCGTCGTCGGCCCGAGTGGACGTGCAATAATTGTAGGTGGTAAATTCGGCAAAGACTGAGTCTATCGTCCATCCGTAGCGGTCCATCAAAGTGTCTTCCAGAGCATGGAAGACGGTCTGGGCAATAGCCCCTTCCCACATGGCCACCATCAACGAAGTATCAAATCGTTCGGCCAGGTACATTTCCCAGATAAAACAGGAATAGAAATGCGACGTGTTTTCCATCAGCGATGTCTGCGGCGAGGTCATGAACATCCAGAGGTAATTGTAATTGTCATTCACCAGATCGTATACGATGTCTTCCATGTAGACGGCGTCCGATTCCATTATCCACAGTTCTTCACCGGCATCGTATCCGAACTGCACCGCATGATGAAACTCATGGGCGGCCGTGACCTTAGCGGCCCCGGCCTGGTCTCCCTCGGGGTCGTCGTTGGGAGGAAAACCGATAAAGGTGTTGTGCATGACAATGTAACTGTAGTAGTCGTTCCACGGCATCGGTCCCGGCTCGTCCGGGACGGTGTAACCATAAACGTCATAGATTTCTTTGAAGTATACATCGTACCGATCATCGCCGCCGACGCCGTTATCGTCGGGAGGATCCATGTAGCCGAGTGAGGTGCTCATGGTGTACGCTGTATCCAGGTAAGCGGCGCTGCGCTCGATGTAATCGGGGATACCGTCGATATCGATGTCCTCGGCAGGCACGGCGTCCACCCCGGTATCGGTGTAGTGCAGTTTGAAATAGCCGCCGGGAGAGTCAAAGGTGTAAGGCATCGACGGACGGCTCAATGCCTCGCTCACCGTCAACTGCGTGCTGGTCGAAAGAGAACTCCAGTTGCGCTTGATATCCAACAGCGCCATAGTACCACATCGAATGTGCGTCATCGATGTCGACAATGCGACCGGTTGGTATCGCGCGGGAAGATCGGAACTGTTGGTAATGGCGGTGAGCTGCAGCAAAGCCATTTCGTCGGCAGATATTATACCGGCCTGAAAGTCAGCTCGAATGGCATAGGTGGGGTCTATCTCAATCCTTTCGGCGGCCATTGCAGAGGAGGCGGCCCAAAGTACCAGCAAGCTGAATATAATCGTGGCAATGCGCAGTTTGTCAGTCATAAAGCCTTTCTGAAACCCGTAGTTGTCAGTTATACGCTGTTTTACCTTTATCGGCCCGGAGACATTATCCTGAATCAACAGAGTCGTTAGGTCGCCGCGTATTGCTATTTATACTGATACCAGCAGGTTCCAGTAGTAATGTTTCAGCTCAATCACAAAAACTTCATCAACTCTGGAGGTTTCGGCGATCAAGCAACGGTAAGAACTGACCTTACACTGGTAATCTATTGAATATCAAAGATTTGTCAACTGGAAACTACTCTTGTTAACCCGGAAATACTGATCCGTACCAACTGATATTTCCCAGCGGTTTCGCTCACTGTACGCGAAGTCGAAGCGCAACACTTTGTCTTTGAGGAACCTCTGCAGGTAAAGTCGCAGGCCGGCTCCGGCGCTGATCACCGGATCGTCAAAGTCGATTGATTCGCCGGCTTTCCAGGCCCGGCCGATATCGGTGAAAGCGGCCGCCCCAATGATCGCCGAAAGAATATCTATCCCCGGGAAGAAACGCCCCTCGATATTGAGCAATGCCCGGCGATTGCCGGTTTGATAAAACTTGTCAATGCCCCTGACTCCCGATGAGCCGCCCACAACAAGTCGCTCCGAACCATCACGGTTCCAGTCAGACAAGTACTGCCCATTTAACGCCAGTGTCAGAAATGGGAACATACGGCCATAATACTGAGCAGTAAAACTGGTCAATTGCCTCAGCACTCGGCCGGATTTGTACCAGTGGCGATTGCTCCCGATGAGCATTATCAGGCTCTCTCCCGCATACAGACCTTGGCCGAAGCGAAACTCCAGGATGTCAAACAGGTGTGAAGTCAGTCCGGGGCGGAATGCCCGGGAGATGCCTGCCGAGGCGGTGGTGCCCAGGGTGAAATCCTCCGTGTAGCCAAAGCCATCGATTCTCTGTAGTTTGATGAAACTGACCGCCGATCCGCGCAGATCTAGGCCGACCTGGTGATAGACTGAATCCGTCGGGAAAGTTATATCCGTCCTCCCCGGCAACAGCCGTCGGTCCGATATCCGTTCGAACCGATACTTGTAGGAGGTACCGATACGGACCTTCTTACGGTACGAGCCCATACGAACGGCGAAGGCCGTTGATACGAACTCGCCTTCATACTGAGATTCGGCTATTTTCAGGGTGTCGTCGTATTGATCTCTGCGGCCGCTATTGAAACCCACCGCCATATCGAACATATAGACTTGCGACAGGTTGTAATATGGGTGTCCGAGAACAATCTGGTTGACCCGGCCGGCTTTGTTACCGCTGTAGAGCCAGGCTAACCGATACGGCCGGCCCAGAATCCGGCTGTCGGCGAAACTGGAAGTAAGATAGTCCCCATCGTCCGACCCCAGAATATAGTCCACGGACAGTCTCTGATTGTTGCCCAGCAGATTATCCTCATCGACAGACAGCCGGTAACTGGTCTCATTGCCTTCCCTTTTGATATTCACGCCGCTGGCAAAACTCCATTGGTCAACCGTTACCACGGTAATATGGACGCCATCGGCACCTACGGAGACCTCCATCCAGGCATCGTATATCGACAATCGGTTTCGAAGATTACGAGCCGTTTCCGCCATGAGATCTTCGGAGAATCTGTCGCCGACCTTGAAAAGCAATTCGCGCTCTATGACAGGTTTGCGAGTCCGATAGTGTAATTTGTTGGCGGCCTTGTAGAAGAAGTGGTCATATGCTTTTTCGCGAGTGTCATAAATGTCGCGATTGTCGATTACGATGCTGCGGATAATTAGAGAATCGAGCGTTTCCCGAGAGGTGCCAAATTGGTTGGAACCCTCCAGTCGAATCGTGTCCGCAGCCGCTGACGGCAAGAATATCAGCAGCCCCAGCAAAGATGTCAAAACGAGCGTTTTCATAAGGCCTCAAAGCAACCTTTCGGCTTTTTCATGCCAGTGCTTAAGCTATATACGCGGCTTGAAAGTGCCAACAATATAGGCTTTAGCGATTCGCAGCCTCAACCGATAATAAGAAGTAAACCCTTACTAGCGAAGCAAAAAATGAAAGCAAGGAAAATCGGTGATCTGCTGCAGGAGAAGGGCTACATTACCCAGCAGCACCTAGACGACGCCCTCAGTGAACAGAAAGTATCCGGCAAGAGACTGGGCGAATTGCTGGTTGAACAGGGCGCTATCACGGAGGACCAACTGATCGAGACCGTCTCTGAACGGCTCTCGATTCCCAAGGTGTCGATCGCCTCGATGGTGCTCGATCCCCGAGTCGTCGAACTGGTGCCGGTTCATATTGCGCGCCGTTATACGTTGATTCCGATTTTTGCTATCGGCAATTCGCTAACCCTGGCCATGTCTGACCCGCTGAACATCATCGCCATTGATGAGATCAGGTATATTTCCAGTCTCAACATCCAGCGGGCCGTGGCCACGGCTTCCGAAATCAATGAGGCGATTGACAAATACTACTCTGTCGCCGACTCCATGAACCAGATCATCGGGACTGACGAAGAAGAACTGCCCGTGGAAGCGGCTGAGATAAATGAAAACCTGGTTCAGGAGGCCAACAGCCCCATCATCAAGCTGGTCAACCTGATCATCAAGAAAGCGGTTAAAGACAAATCTTCCGATATCCATTTCGAACCCGAAGAGAACCAGATGCGAATTCGTTATCGTATCGACGGCGTGATGCGCGAAGAGGCAGCGCCACCCAAATCGATGCAAAACGAGTTGATTTCGAGAATCAAGATCGCGTCGAATCTCGACGTCTCGGAGAAACGTCTGCCTCAGGACGGACGGTTCATGATTTCGGTCGACGGCTCCAGTATCGACCTGCGCGTCTCCACGCTTCCGACTATTCACGGCGAGAAAGTCGTGATTCGAATTCTGGATCGCCGCAATCTCATGCTGAGTTTCGGACAACTCGGATTCAGCAAAAGAATCGAGGACAGGTGGAACGGCCTGATCCGCAAACCGGAAGGGTTGGTGCTGATCTCCGGTCCCACCTCCAGCGGGAAGACCTCGACTCTTTACACCACATTGCAGGAAGTCAATACGATTGAGAAGAATATTGTCACTATCGAAGACCCGGTTGAGTACTCACTGCCGTTGATAATCCAGATTCAGATCAACGAGAAGGCGGGGTTGACGTTCCCTTCGGTCCTCAGGTCGATCCTGCGGCAGAATCCCGACATTATCATGGTCGGCGAAGTGCGCGACGTTGAGACGGCTCGACTGGCTATTCGCTCGTCACTGACCGGTCATCTGGTCTTCTCGACCATTCATACCAATGACGCAATCTCTACCCTTTCCCGATTGCTGGACATGGGCCTTGAAGGCTACGTGGTCGGTTCCGCCGTCAAGGGGGTTTTGGCGCAGAGGTTGGTCAGGGTAAACTGTCCCGACTGCCTCCGGTCGTACAAACCGTCCGATGTGGCCCTTCAAACGGCCGCCCTGGCGGACCTTGCCGATGAATTCGATTTCCGTCACGGAACCGGCTGTCCCAAGTGCAAGAACACCGGCTTCAAAGGCCAAACCGGGATATTCGAGTTTCTGGAAATCACGCCGGCGATTGCCGATGCCATAGCCAACTCCGCACCGTTGAGTCGCATAAAAAACATGGCCCGCTCCAACGGGTATGTTCCGCTTTTTGAAATGGGCCTGGAAAAACTCACCGCCGGGACTGTGTGCCTTGAAGAACTTCTCAGGCAGACATCCAATATCGAGGATTACTACGATCCCAACAGCGATGTTGTGGTGAGGACGGAGCATGCCTACCCAGTATAAGTACAAGGCTGTGTCAGCCGACGGCCGGAAGCACAAGGGCTCTGTCTCCGTGGAAAACCGCCAGCAGGCGATAGATTTTCTCGGCGAGCAGGCCCTGATTCCGATCGAAGTCAAATCCACCAAGAAGAAAAAACACCTATCGTTCTGGGGATTTTTCAGTGATCGGGATTATGAGAATCTGATAATGTTCACAAACAACCTGGCGACTCTCTTTAAAGCCGGTATCCCCGTCCTCAAGGCGCTTACGCTAATCAAAATAGGTCCGCCGCAGAATCGTTTCAACCAGATTATCTCTCAGGTCAAGTTCCAGATGCAGGCCGGGGCGTCTTTGTCAAAATCAATGGCGGAGTTCGATCATGTGTTTTCAACCGTCTATACTTCGAGCATCGCCGCCGGCGAGGAATCCGGTAAACTGGACGATATTCTCGATGAGATCGGGCCAGTTCTGCAAAGAGAACTGGAACTCAATCGGCAGATCAAAACCGCTATCCGCTATCCGGCGATGGTTGTCCTGGCCCTGGCGGCCGCCTTTACGGTTATGATCACGATGGTGGTGCCAAAATTCGTGTCCTTTTACGACGGGTTTCGATCCGAACTGCCGCTGCCAACGAGAATACTGACGGCAACCAGCGATTTTATTATCGGTTACTGGCCGGTGGTGTTGGCGCTGGTAATACTGATCGCCTTCGCCTACCGGAAACTGGTATCCACCGAGGAGGGCCGCTATTGGGTTGACTGCCGAGCGGCCAGGATGCCGGTATTCGGCGAGTTGATTATCAAAGGTAATGTTGCTCGTTTCGCCGTCTTGTTCTCAATACTCTTCAAAGCCGGTGTCCCCATCGTGCAGGCGCTGGGCATTCTGGCCGATTCGGTCAAGAACACCGCTATTGGCAGAGAAATCCGGCTTATGGGCTCGTTCTTCCAGAGCGGTCAGGAACAGAAACTCAACCGCCGGGAGTTTGACTACATACCGGAGTTGTGCCTGCAGATGATCTCGATAGGCCTGGAATCGGGCTCGTTGGAGAATAT
>JAUXCD010000043.1 GCA_030619085.1 Candidatus Zixiibacteriota bacterium | reverse complement strand
GGCCATCCCCAGAATACCACAGGCCAGTATTATCATGCCGATGAGGACCTCCAGAAGGCTGATTCCTCGTTCGTTACATTTTCGTCTTAACGGCATTTTCGCTCCTTTTCTCGTTTGATATTAGTTTTAAGCAAGCGACATGCCACACCGACCATTTTGACGCCTTCCATCTGACGTAACACATTGTATAACAAGTGCTTACTGTTAATATGGCGATCCCTTGGGAGTCCCACTGACGAGGTAGATCGGTGGCAGATAGTGGACTTCCCCCCATACTCTATCGGGCCAATATCGTGTGCCTTATAAAACCGGGTCATACGTGTCCGAATTGATTGATTGCATAAATCGCTTGGCGAAACCGTGTCTGGACAGTTATAATTTAGTTTACAATAAAACAGGACACAGCCAGTCTAATTAAGCATGAAAACAGCAGAAGTATTCGCTAAAGCGCTTTGAAAATCCGCAGCAAGAAACTGCTAATGACAGACTGCCCGGTGGATTACACCGAGAACATCACACTGACCAAGAGACTGGGCAAGCTGGTCTGCCAGATTTGAAGACAAAAAGGCAATACATCAAATCTCGGAGCATATTATGGCCAAGAATTATAAAATCTATCTCGGCGGCAAATGGGTTGACCGCAAAGAGAAAATCCGCGTCGAGTCGCCGTACGACAACGCGTTGGTGGCTCATGTAGCGGCCGCTTCAAAGGCGGATTTCACCAAGGCGATTGATATGGCCGATAAGGCGTTTGCCATAACCCGTGAGCTGCCCGCCTACAAACGGGAGGAGACCTGCCGGGCAATCGCCGCCGGGCTGGAAAAGAATATCGACAAGTTTGCCAGGACCATGTCGATGGAACTGGGCAAGGCATACAAGGATGCCAAAGGTGAAGTGACCCGGGCGATCGGTGTGTTCAATGTCTCGGCCGAGGAAGCCAAGCGCATCGGCGGTGAGATTATCGATCTCGACTGGAGTCCCGGAAGCGAACAGCGTCTGGGATTAGTGCGTCGGTTTCCGCGCGGTGTTATCGGCGGTATTTCGCCGTTCAATTTCCCGCTCAACCTGGTGGCGCACAAGATCGGACCGGCTATTGCATCCGGCAACACCATCGTCTTAAAGCCGGCGACCAAGACGCCGCTGATGGCGCTCATGCTGGCGGAACTGATCGACAAAACGGATCACCCGAAAGGCGCCGTATCCATCCTGCCGGGATCATCGAAAAACGCATCGCCGCTGCTCGAGGACGACCGTGTAAAACTGATAACGTTTACGGGGTCGTCCGAAGTCGGCTGGTGGATCAAGCAGCACAGTGGCAAAAAGGAAGTGGTCCTGGAACTGGGCGGCAACGCCGGCGTGGCCGTGGCTGACGACGGCGATCTGGATTATGCCACTACCCGTTTGCTCTACGGCGCTTTTGCCACGGCCGGGCAGTCGTGTATCTCGGTGCAGCGCATCTATGTACATGAGGATATCTACATCAAATTCCTGACCATGTTCAAAAAGAAAATCAGCAAGCTCAAGGTCGGCGACCCGCTGGACCAGAACACGGATATCGGCACAATGGTGAGCGCCGATGCTGTGGCTGCCACGATGGAGACTATCAGGGAAGCCGTGGCGGGCGGCGCCAAAGTCGTAACGGGCGGCCGAGCCAAGGGCAATTTTCTGCAGCCGACTGTGCTCATCGACGTGAAAACATCGATGGACGTCTGTTCCAAGGAAGCGTTCGCGCCGTTGGCCGTGGTGCAGAAATACAAGGATTTCAAGAAGGTCGTCGATGAGATCAACGACTCCGAATACGGTCTTCAGGCGGGCTTTTTTACCAATCGCCTCAAGGATATCTTCTATGCCTTCAAGTATGTTGAGTGCGGCGGCGTGGTGATCAACGACATCCCCACCTACCGTGCCGACCATCAGCCTTACGGCGGTATGAAGAATTCCGGTGTGGGCCGCGAGGGGGTGCGTTACTCAATCGAGGATATGACCGAGGTCAAGATTCTCTCGATGAATCTCAAATAGGCAGGCGCACTGGCAGACAAAACAGACACACATCAAAAGGGGTCCTATGATATTCGGAGCACATGAATCGATAGCGGGCGGTGTTTTCAACGCGGTTGAACGCGGCAAGAAAGCCACCTGCGATACCATTCAGATATTCAACAAGTCCAATAACCAGTGGCGGGCCAAAAAGCTGGTCACCGAGGAGATTGACAAGTTTTTCGAGGCTATCGAAACTACCGGCGTTACCGTTTCCGTCTCGCACACCAGCTACCTGATAAACATCGCCTCGCCCGATGAGGCGCTCAGTGATAAGTCACGTGAGGCACTAGCGGAGGAAATGCAGCGCTGCGAAATGCTGAAGATTCCCAATCTGGTCCTGCATCCCGGGTCGCACGTCGGTTCCGGCGAGGAGGCCGGGCTGGCCAAGGTGGCCGAGAATATCAACCGCATGTTCGATAAGCTCGAGGGCAATTCGGTGACGCTCCTTTTGGAGACCACGGCGGGTCAGGGGAGTAATCTGGGTTACAAATTCGAGCAACTGGCCGCGATTATCGATATGGTGAATGACAAGGATCACATGGGGGTTTGTCTGGACACCTGCCATATTTTCGGGGCCGGTTATCCGATCACTGACAAAAAGGATTACAATAAGACCATCAAGGAGTTCAACACCATCGTCGGCCTTGACCGTTTGCGCATAATCCATATAAATGACAGCAAAAAAGAATTTGCCTCCCGCCGCGACCGGCACGACCATATCGGCCAGGGGCTGATCGGCCTGGACGCTTTTCGCAATTTCGTCAATGACCGCCGGCTGAAAAAAGTCCCCTTGATTCTGGAAACGCCCAAAGGGGAAGACCTGGCCGAGGATATCGAGAACCTGAAAGTCCTTCGCAGTCTCGTCAAGAAATAGGCCGCAAGGCACCGCCCCGTCGCAGTTAATATTGCGGACAAACCGCTCTTTTTTGTCTGTCAACTTCCCCTTGCTTCAGGTTCCGTGTTGTCTTAACTTAATTGTCTATGAAACTTGGAATTATCGGCAAACCGCAAAGCGGCAAAACCACGGTTTTCAATGCCGCCGCCAGTAAGCAGGAAGCTGTCGGCGACTACAGTCAGGCGAGCCATCGCGCCGTCATCAAGGTCCCTGACCAGCGGGTTGACACACTGGCCAAACTGGTTAAGCCCAAAAAGATCACCTACGCTGAGATAGAATTCCTCGACTCTCCGGGCTTCACGGGTAAGGGCAAGAAGACCGACAAATTCGAGATCAACCCGGATATCCGGCTGATGGAAGCGCTGATTCTGGTGGTTGACGGGTTTTCCAGCGATGCCGACCCGCGGGCGGACATCCAGGCTTTGCTGGATGAAATGCTTCTGGCCGATATGGCACTGCTCGAAGGGAATATTAACAAGAAATCGCGCAAGATGAAACTCACCGGCGATAAGTCGGAAACCCGCGAACTGGACCTTCTCAAGAAATGCTACCAGTGGCTAGAGGAAGAAAAGCCGTTGATCGATCTTGAACTGAACGAAACGGAAGCCAAATCTCTGAAGGGATACCAGTTTCTGACCGGCAAGCCGCTTTTGTTTGTCATCAATGTTAGCGAGAACGATATCGGCCGGACCGATGAAATCGCTACCGAATCCGCCGATCTTGTTGATGCCGGCAAGTGCGATATCACCGCCCTGTGCGGCGAGATGGAAATGGAATTGGTGGCCCTGGAAACTGAGGAACGAAAACAGTTTCTCAAAGAGCTGGGGATCGCCACTCCGGCCGTTGAGAAAGTTATTCAGAAATCGTATGCTTTGCTGGGGTTGATATCGTATTTGACAGCAGCCGAACCGGAAGTTCGTGCCTGGACAATTCAGTCCGGCACCACCGCCGTGCACGCAGCCGGCGTCATTCACAGCGATATCGAACGGGGGTTCATCCGGGCCGAGGTTACCGCCTACGACGACTATCTCGAGCATAAGACACCGGCGGCTCTCAAGGCGGCCGGGAAGACCCGGCTTGAAGGAAAAGAATACGTTGTCCGCGACGGCGATGTGATCCTCTTCCGCTTCAACGTGTAGTTTCACCAGAAAAGATCCCCGGTCGGGCAAGCTACAGGCGAGAGCATGCCGATACTGTTGAATAGGGAAACGACGATAACAGTGATGAAAATATGTCGAGGATAAAAGTGACGGATTCAAAACGCGAGTTGAAAGATCAAGAGGCCGCGACATCGCAGGTTCTCTCAATCCTGCCGCTAAAAGGTACGGTGGTGTACCCTTACCTGGTGGTGCCGTTGATGATCCAGCAGGTGGAGCAGACGCGACTGGTGGACGATGCCCTTATGCGCGGTGCGCGGATCGGGCTGTTCATGCAGAGAGATCCCCAGGTGGAAAACCCGGGGCCGGATGATCTGTACACCGTCGGAACATCGGGTAACATCCTCAAGATGCTCCGCTTCCCGGACGGCTCTGTGCGGTTCCTTATTCAGGGGCTGTCCCGGATCAGGGTGACGAAGTTCGTGACTGAGACCCCGTATCTGTCGGCGGAGGTCGAGGACCTGCACGAAGAAGTGAACGAGTCGGTCGAACTGGAGGCGCTGCAGCGCAATCTGATGGAAGCGATCACAAATCTCGGCGAGCTGGCGCCATACCTTGGCGAAGAGTTTCATATCTCGGCCATCAACCAGGACACGCCGTCGAAGTTGGTTGATTTCGTGGCGTCCAGTCTAAACGTCCCGGCCGAACACAAACAGGAAGTCCTTCAGGACCTCGACGTTCAGCATCGCATGGGCAATCTCTACAAGGTTCTCAACAAGGAGATCGAGGTTCTCGAGCTGTCTCAGGAAATTCAGGCCAAAGCGGCCAGCGAGCTGGGCAAATCCCAGCGCGACTATATCCTTCGCGAGCAGTTGAAGGCGATCAAGAAAGAACTGGGGCACGGCGAAGATGGCACCGAGATCGAGGAGTTTGAGAGAAAAATCGAAGCGGCCATTATGCCAGCCCACGCCGAACAATCGGCGCTCAAAGAACTGGACCGCCTCGCGCATATGGCGCCGTCATCGGCGGAGTACACCGTCGCCAGGACCTATCTCGACTGGCTGACACTGCTGCCGTGGTCGTATTCTACCGAGGACAAACTTGACCTTCGCCAGGCCAAGAAGATCCTCGATGAAGATCATTATAACCTGGAGAAAGTCAAGGACCGCATACTGGAACATCTGGCCGTGATGAAACTTAAACCGGATGTGAAGGGGCCGATCCTTTGTTTTGTGGGGCCTCCCGGAGTGGGGAAGACATCGCTCGGTAAATCTATTGCCCGCGCAATGGGCCGGAAATTCTCGCGGGTGTCACTCGGTGGGATGCGCGACGAGGCCGAGATCAGGGGGCATCGACGCACCTATATCGGATCTATGCCGGGACGGGTGATTCAATCGATCCGTCGCTGCGGCTCGAACAACCCGGTGATAATGCTCGATGAGGTCGACAAGCTCGGCACCGATTTCCGGGGTGATCCGGCGTCGGCGCTGCTGGAGGTGCTGGACCCGGAACAGAACGACACCTTCTCCGATCACTACCTGGAAATTCCTTTTGACCTGTCGAAAGTTATGTTCATTACCACCGCCAACTGGGTGGAACCGATTCCGGCGGTGCTTCGCGACCGCATGGAAATTATCACTATCCCCGGCTACACCGATCTGGAGAAGATGGCCATCGCCAAGAGACACCTGATTCCCAAGCAAATTGCCAACAATGGCCTGACCAAAAGCAATCTGGCTTTTCACGACAGCAGTATCCAGGTCCTGATAGAGAACTTCACACGCGAGGCGGGTTTGCGAAATCTTGAGCGTGAGATTGCAGCGGTGGCCAGAAAGATTGCCCGGAGGGTTGCTACCGGCTACAAGAAGAAGATTACCGTCACCGGCAAAGACATTCCCAAACTTCTCGGGCCGGAGCGCTTCACCCGCGAGGTGCTCAGCCGCAAGGGCAAGGTGGGGGTGGTCCCGGGACTGGCCTATACTTCGGTGGGCGGCGAGATTCTGTTTGTGGAGGCAACCACCATGGCCGGTCGGACCGGTCTGACATTGACCGGTCATCTGGGCGATATCATGAAGGAATCGGCGCAGGCGGGATTGGCGTTTATCCGTTCCAACCACAAGGCGCTCAAGATCAGTGCTGATTCTTTCGAGAACCGGGAGATTCATATTCACGTGCCGGCCGGAGCGACACCGAAGGATGGTCCCTCTGCCGGAATCACTATCGTTGTCACGCTGGCCTCGCTGTTGACCGGGCGACCTGTGAAATCGTGTTTGGCTATGACTGGCGAGATTACCCTGCGCGGCCGGCTGCTGCCTATCGGCGGTCTCAAAGAAAAGCTCCTGGCTGCTTACCGGGCAGGGATCAAGACGGTCATCCTTCCCGAAGAGAATCGCAAGGATGCGGTGGAACTGCCGGCCGAAATAAAAAAGAACATCAAGCTGAGATATTTCTCCGAGGTGCTCCCGGCGATAAAGTTCGCGCTCGACACTGCCGTTGCACCGGGGGGCGAGGGGCCCTGCCGCACTATGAAACCGAAGAAATCATAGATTCAGGATTGCCCAATGAAACTTGTCACCGCCGAGCAGATGCGGAAAATAGACCGTGAGGCCATCGACAACCGCGGCATCCCCGGTCCGGAGCTTATGGAAAACGCGGGGCGGGGGATCGCTAAGCTGATTATCCAGTACGTTTCGGCCGAAGGCGATGAGCCGGTAAAAGCCGCGATCTTCTGCGGCAAAGGCAACAACGGTGGCGACGGTTTTGTTGTTGGACGCTACCTGCACGAGGCCGGTTACCCGATCACTATCTACTTCATGGGACCGGTTGACAAGCTATCGCCCGACGGACGCCTCAACTATGACCGCGCTTTGGATCTGAAAATCGAATTGGTGGAAGTTTCCAATTCCGCGGATCTGCCGGACGAGATTGACGACGGTTTCATTGTTGACGCTATTTTCGGGATCGGGTTCTCCGGTGCTCCCCGGGGCCTGGCCGCCGAGATTATCGATTTTATCAACTCGCAGGAATTGCCGGTGTTCGCGGTTGACCTGCCTTCGGGATTGAACACCGACGCCGGGCAATTCGAGGGCGCGGTCGTTCAGGCCGACTGCACCTTCACGATGGCCCTGCCCAAGTACGGTCTTTTTGTTACACCCGGTCGGGAACTGGCCGGCGAGGTGTTGATCGTTCCCATCGGCATCCCCGACGATGTCATCGACGGCTTCAACCTGAAGGTGGAACTTTCCACAGTGGATAAGATCGCGGCCCTGCTGCCCGAACGCAGACCCGACGGTCATAAAGGGGATTTCGGCAAACTGTTTGTTCTGGCCGGCTCCGCGAATTTCATTGGGGCGGCCGCCCTGACAGGCGTTTCGGCCCTTCGCTCCGGCTGCGGCCTGGTGAAAATAGGTTGTCCGCAATCGGTGCAGCCAATGATTGCCTCTCATATTGCTGAAGCTACTTTTCAACCGCTGCCGGATGTAGGGAAAAAAGGAGTGCTGGCACTGCGTGGACTGGGCGAAGTACGTCTCCAGGCTCGCGAGCACGATGCCCTGGCGATCGGTCCGGGAATCGGACAGCATCATGAAACCAAAGAACTTATCCTCAGGCTGCTGACCAGCGTTGAGACGCCGATGGTTGTCGATGCGGACGGTCTCAACGCGCTCGTTGGTTCGCTGGAGATATTGAATGAAGTCAAAGCGCCCCTGGTGCTGACGCCACATCCGGGCGAGTTTAAGCGTCTGGTCGGCGAGGCGGTGCCGGTGGAGATACATCCGCGCATAGAGATGGCACGGCAATTCGCAGCCCAATATGGTGTGACACTGGTCCTCAAGGGCAGCCCGACTATTGTGGCCGACAAGGATGGTGCGTGCTTTCTAAATCCGACCGGTAACGAAGGCATGGCGACCGGCGGCTCGGGGGATGTGTTGTCGGGAGTAGTGGAGTCTTTCCTCGCGCAGGGGATGGCGGCCATGGACGCGGCCGTGACGGGCGTGTTCGTGCATGGCATGTGCGGCTACTTTGCCGCCGAGGACCTCACTACCCGGGCCATGATTGCCGGTGACCTGGTCGACTATCTGCCCCAAACGTACAAGTATCTTGACGGTGACGATTTGTCATCCGAGCACACCTGTTAGCATTTACTCACAAATAAAAAGGAGCGACTGCATAGTCACTCCTATATAGAATACTTGAATGCCGGCGACAGGTCCGTCCGGCATTCATTGATCTGTCGGCGATCAACCCTCGTCGGCCTTTTTCTCGGCGACACCTTTCAGTTTATCATTAGCGAAAATAGCTATATCCACCCGGCGGTTCGCCTGGCGGCCATCGGCAGTGGCATTGTCGGCCACCGGCTGGTCCTCGCCGTAACCCATGATCGTGAAGCGGGTCGGGATAACCTCTTGCTGAGTGACATAGGTAGATACCGACTGCGCCCGCCTGATCGACAGGTCGCGGTTGTGTTCGCTGGTGCCGTCCGAGTCGGTATGACCCTCGACGAGAATTTCCGTCTCCTCGTACTTGTTGAGAATGACCGCCAGTTTCCCGAGGTTCTCTTTGGCTACGCCGCGCAAGGTTGACGAGTTGACATCGAACAAAATCCCCGAGGCAAAAGTTATCTTGATTCCTTCGCCAATGCGTTCCACCTGGGCGCCCTCGAGGTCACGCTCGATCTCCTCGGCCTGCTTGTCCATGTAGTTGCCGATATAGGCACCCGCCGCACCGCCAATGACGGCGCCAAGAATCGCGCCCACGGCCGTATTTCCGGCCTTGTTACCTATCACGCCGCCTATCACGGCCCCGGTTGCACCGCCGATACCAGCGCCCTTGTCCCGCTTCTTCCACGAGCCGCAACCCAGGCCGCCGACCACCAGCAAAGCCACCATAAAAAATACCAGATTTCGTTTCAAGATACACCTCTCATGTGAATGATTGAATATGTGGAACTATTCTAAATTACTCCGGAGAAATCAAACAAAAAAACCCTGCTATTTTCTTTGTCAAAAAATACGAGGGGCCAGGGAAGTCACTGACCTGGCCTCTCGCTGTTGAGCCTCAGTCTGTTAGACCGTCCTGAGGCTCATCTATGATTAAGTACACCTCGATATAGACTGAAATTATTGGGTCAAAGGTATCTTTGAGTGCCAATACTTTGCTAATAAATACGGGATAGAGAATGTTCCAACGGGGCTTGGTGAAGGGGGCGGCTTACGCCGTCATTCTTCCGCCCCGTGGCACTTTTTGTATTTCTTGCCGCTGCCGCAGGGGCAGGGATCGTTGCGTCCGACTTTGGGATGGTCGCGCTTGATAGTCCGGGTCTGCTTGCCCGCCTGTGATGCTTTCGCCATCGGGTTGCTTTCACCGGCCCCGACCGGTTGAGGTGCACCTCCGCCCCCGGCAAAACCCATCCCGGTACTGTCGGCGTGGACGGCGACTGTCTCCACTTCGCGACGTCGCTCGGCGCGGGACTTCTCGGGGACATTGACTTGTAGCTTATATACCAGGCCGACAATTTCTTTGTCGATCGTATTAATCATCTGCTGAAAAGCGCCGAACGCTTCCCGCTTATAGATGTCGATCGGTTTGCCCAGGCCCTGGTGGTAGGCGCGCAGGCCTATACCGGTGCGAAGTTCCTCCATCTCGGCCAGGTGGTCACGCCAGTGATGGTCGATAGTGGAGAGCACGGCGTAGCGCTCAAGCTGGCGCATGGTTTCTGCGCCATAGGCATGTTCTTTCTGGGTGTAGTAATTCGTGACTGCCCCGAGAACCTTTTCTTTCAGTATTTCCCTCGTCAGGCTGGACAGGTCTTCATCGCGGAACTGCAGGTTGAGCAGGTAGATTTTGCGAAGTTCGTCGGTAAAGGTGGTCAGGTTCCAGGCGCCGGCGTCTTCTTTCTCCGGGCAGTAGTCATCGATCAGCATGTCGAGCACGTCGCTGATCAGTTCCACGATCTCTTCCTTGATGGACTCCCTTTCCAGGGCGGCCAGGCGGCGTTCGTATATCCAGTTACGCTGGACGTTCATGACATCGTCATATTCCAGCGTGTGCTTACGAATCGAGTAGTTCTGTGCCTCGACCTTTTTCTGGGCACGCTCGATAGCGCTGGTGACCATCTTGTGCGCGATCACTTCACCTTCCTGCACGCCGAGGCGGTCCATGATACCGCCCAGCCGGTCACCGCCGAACAAGCGCATCAGGTCGTCCTCGAGCGAAAGGAAGAAGCTCGAAGATCCGGGGTCACCCTGACGGCCGGACCGTCCGCGCAACTGGCGGTCGATGCGGCGCGATTCATGCCGTTCGGTGCCGACGATATGCAGTCCACCCAGCTCTGTCACGCCCTCGCCCAGACGAATATCGGTTCCTCGGCCGGCCATGTTGGTGGCGATAGTCACGGCGCCGCTCTGGCCGGCGTGGGCGACAATCTCCGCCTCGCTCTGATGCTGTTTGGCGTTGAGCACGTTGTGTGGCACGCCAACCCGCTTGAGCATGCGGGAAAGGGTCTCGGAAACATCAACCGTGATCGTTCCCACCAGCACCGGCTGCCCGGCGTTGTGTTTCTCGGTGATCTCATTGATGATAGCGTTGTATTTTTCCCGCCGAGTGCGATAGATCATGTCGTTCCTATCATCGCGAATGACGTCCTGGTTGGTGGGAATAACCGCCACGTCGAGTTTGTAAATGTCCCAGAACTCCTGGGCCTCGGTTTCGGCGGTACCGGTCATGCCGGCCAGTTTGTCGTACATGCGGAAATAGTTCTGCAGCGTGATAGTGGCCAGGGTCTGCGACTCGGCCTCGATTGTCACGCCCTCCTTGGCCTCGATTGACTGGTGCAGGCCGTCGGAGTACCTTCGCCCGGGGAGGATACGTCCAGTGAATTCATCGACAATCATCACCCGCCCGTCCTGCAACACGTACTCGGAGTCCTTTTCATACAGCGCGTATGCCCGCAGCAACTGGTTGATGGCGTGCACCTTCTCGGATCGTTCGGCGTGGACGCGGTAGACCTCGTCGGTTTTTTTCTGTCGATCTTCGGCGCTCATGGATTCATCGGCGTCAAGCTCCGAAAGCATGGTGGAGATATCGGGAATCTCATAAATCTTCTGCTCTTCTACGCTCAGTTGTTCGGTGCCGAGGTCGGTGAAAGCGATAGAATGCTCGCGCTCATCGATGAAGTAGTACAACCGCTCGTCGATTTCGTGTAGTTTCTTGTCACGCATGTAGGCCGACTCGACGTCGGTGATGAGCTTTTTGATACCGGTCTCTTTGAGGACTTTGAGCAACCGTCTATTTTTGGGTGCGCCGCGCTGAGCTGTCAGCAAAAGAGTGCCGGCCTCGAACTCGTCATCGGACTGGCCGCCCTCGAGCAATTTCTCCGCCCGGGCGATCATATCGTTGATCAGCACCGTCTGCTTGTGGACCATGCGGTCAACGGTCGGTTTCATTTCGCGGTAACGGTCATGAACGCTTAATTCGACCTGTCCGGATATAATCAGCGGCGTTCGGGCTTCGTCGACCAGGATGGAATCGACCTCGTCGATGATGGCATAATGATAATTGCGGTGAACCCTGTCTTCGGCCGTCTGGGCCATGTTGTCGCGAAGGTAATCGAAGCCAAATTCGTTGGCGGTGCCGAAAGTTATATCGCACAGGTACATTTCCCGACGTTCGGCGTTCGTCATTTCATTCTGGATAACGCCGACGGTGAGGCCGAGAAACTCGTAAATCTGACCCATCCAGGCACAGTCACGACGGGCCAGGTAGTCGTTAACAGTGACAATGTGCACGCCCTTGCCGGAGATGGCGTTGAGGTAGGTGGACAAGGTGGCGACCAGCGTTTTTCCCTCACCCGTGGCCATCTCAGCGATCTTCCCCTTGTGTAAAGCAATTCCGCCCATAAGCTGGACGTCGAAATGCACCATATTCCATTCGGTGGGAACACCGGCCACATCCCAGGTTTTCCCCACGTGCCGGCGGCAGGCCTCCTTGACCACCGCGAAGGCCTCGGTCATGATATCATCGACTGTCTCACCCTCGGCCAGACGGCCCCTGAACTCGTCCGTCTTGGCCCGCAACTGCTCGTCGGACAGGTCGTGGAGTTTTTCGAAGTGCTCGTTAATTTCCTCAACGACCGGCAGCATTTTCTTGGCATCCCGGTCGTGTTTAGTGCCGAATATTTTCGTAATAAAATTCTTCATTTTCTCACTTTAGGTTATACCCACAGAATGATAGCACGATACAAAATTTTAAATTCAAAGGCAACAGCGAGTTCCGACCGGGTATGTTGAGGGATATACCCCTTGATTCGAGTGGCGGCATCAATTAGATTTCCTGCAATTATGCCGGAAGAATATCAGGGAGTTGTAATCGCCACGCGCGGGCGGCTGTTTGAAGTGCGCGCTCAGGATGGACAGCGCCTCAAATGCGAAGTCCGCCGGAAAGTGAAAAGTGAGGCCAAGTCAACCACGCCGGTGGCAGTGGGTGATGACGTCCTTTATTCGCTTGGCCAGGACGGCCGGGGCGCTATTGAGAAAGTCCTTGAGCGCCGCACCGCTTTCTGCCGGCCCGGGGTGGGAGCCGAAGGGATCAAGCAGATTATAGCTTCCAATCTCGACCAACTGGCGGTGGTGGTCTCGGTGAAATCCCCGACTTTCAAAACCGGTTTGATTGACCGGTTTTTGGTAGCGGCCCAGATCGGCCACATGGATTCGGTGCTCATAATCAACAAAACCGACCTTGGTTTGCCCGATGGCATCGACTCGATTATGGCCGTCTATAGCGCGATTGGCTGCGATACTTTCCTGACTTCGGCCGTCACCGAGCAGGGGATGAATGAGTTGAAAAAACGGCTGGTTGACCATCGGAGTCTCTTTGTCGGGCACAGCGGCGTGGGGAAATCGGCATTGCTGAATATTCTGATACCCGGTCTGGATCGGAAAGTGGGCGATATTTCCGCCTATTCCGACAGAGGCAAACACACCACCACGAATATCGAGCTGTTTGAGCTGCCCTCCGGCGGCTATTTGGTTGACTCGCCCGGACTCAAAGTGATGGGTTTGTGGGAGGTCGACAAAGACGATCTTCGGTACTACTACCCGGAATTTGAGCCGTACGCCGACAAATGCCGCTTCACCGGTTGCAGCCACACCCACGAGCCGAACTGCGCCGTGAAAGCAGCTGTGCAAGAGGGGCAAATAGCGGCTTTTCGCTACGAAAATTATATTGCCATCGCCGAATCACTCTAGATATATTCTGTCGATAAGTTTAGAAATGATAATAAGTTACCGATATAATACGGTATAGTATGGCCTATAAAAATATAGAGTTCAAAGTTGGTCTGTTTGTAGTGATCGGGGCCGTGATTCTGGTCGGTTCCCTTTACTGGCTTCAGGGTTTTCGGCTGCAGCGCGACACTCAGACAGTACAGGTCCTTTTTGACGATGTCGGGATGCTGAAAGTTGGCAATATCGTCACTGTCTCGGGCGTGTTCAAAGGGAAAGTCAACGGCATGTCCCTGACTGAGAAGGGCGTGGTGGTGGATTTTCTGCTGGCTGGTGATGTTGTCCTCAAGGAAGACGCCCAGTTTATCATCCGCAACTACGGTCTCATGGGGGAGAGATTCGTGGCCGTATATCCCGGTGAGTCAGAGGTTCTTCTGGACAAAATGATCTTCGCCCGCGGCCGGTATGACAGCGGCCTTCCCCGGGTGATGGGGCTGATGGGGGAGATGGTCACCGAGTTGCACGAACTGGTGATCGCTTTCAAGAAATCCGTAGCCTCCGAAAGCACCCTCAACAAATTCAACCACACCGTCACCAACCTGGAGACTGTGTCGATCTCCATGGCCGAGTACGTTCAACGCAACGAGAGCAAGCTGGACCAAACCGCTGACAATTTCCTGCAGGCCTCGCGCGAATTAAGCAGTGTGCTTTCCCGCAATGCGGCCAAGGTGGATTCCTCGGCGGCACGCATAGACCGTCTTACGATCAATCTCGAAGAATTCGTTATCAAACTTGATACTTTGTCGATGTCGGCCCGTGATTTTGCCAATCGGCTGAATAACCCCGACGGCACCCTGCAGCTCATTCTGGGAGATCGCCGCCTCTACGACGATTTGAGGCGTACTGCCGATGACATCGATGATCTGATAAAAGACATCAAGGCCGATCCGCGTAAATACATAAACCTGAAAGTGGAGTTGTTCTGATAGTGGAGAAATTCAAACTGGCCTTCGGCATTCATAACCACCAGCCGGTGGGTAATTTCGAGTTCGTTTTCGAAGAGGCACACCAGAGAGCTTACGCCCCGTTTCTGAAGCTTCTGTCGCAATATAAAGGCATCAGGCTGTCGCTGCACCAGAGCGGAATTCTCTGGGACTGGCAACAGCGCCATCATGGCGAATATCTCGAGACCGTAAAAGAGATGGCCGCGCGCGGCCAGATTGACATCCTAACCGGTGGTTTCTATGAACCTATCCTGACCGCTATCCCGGAACGTGACGCGAAAGGTCAGATCGCACAACTCACGCAGTATGTCCGCGACCAATTTGATATTTATCCCGAAGGACTCTGGCTGACCGAAAGAATCTGGGAGCCGCATCTGCCGAAACTTCTGGCCCAGGCCAAGGTCAAGTATCTGCCTATCGACGACACCCACTTCCTATATGCCGGGATGGAGCAAAGCCAACTCAGCGGACCTTTTGTGACCGAGCACGAAGGGCACAGCGTGACCCTGCTGCCGATCCAGAAACGACTGCGCTATTTGATACCTTTCGGCAAAGTCGAAGAGGTCATTGCGGAGTTGCGCAAGCAGGCTGACCGCAACCCGACCGGAATCGCCGTTTACGCCGACGATGGCGAGAAATTCGGTGTCTGGCCCAAGACTTACGAGCATTGCTACGAAGATAAGTGGCTTGAGAATCTGTTCGAGGCTTTTGCGAAGAACTCCGACTGGTTGGAAGTGGTGCCGCTGGGCGAGGCCTATCATCAAAAGCCGGTCGGCCGCACCTACATACCATCGGCATCCTACGCCGAGATGCTGCACTGGGCGCTCCCGGCTAAGGCGTTTGTCGAGTATGAGGATTTTGAAAACTGGCTCACCGAAGCGGGCGTGGCAGACAAGTACAGCCGTTTTGTGCGCGGCGGGCACTGGCGCGGCTTCTTGTTCAAGTATGAAGAGGCAAATCTGATGCACAAGATGGCGCTGGCCGTCTCGGAGAAAATTGAAGCGTTCGAGCGCGACAACCCGGACCGACTCCGCGATGCCGACCCCGCCCGCGACCGACTGTATGCCGGTCAGTGCAACTGCCCTTACTGGCATGGAGTTTTCGGAGGTTTATATCTGCCTCACATTCGGCAGGCGGTCTGGAAAGCATTGCTGGAGGCGGATCGTCTTATCGACGAGTTGGGTGCGCCGAAGCCATTTACGTTGACCGAGCATGATTTCGATTTTGACGGCTTTCAGGAAGTTATCGCCACCGACGAAAATTACACGGCAACCTTCAAG
>JAUXCD010000087.1 GCA_030619085.1 Candidatus Zixiibacteriota bacterium | reverse complement strand
TGTCCCCGATGAATACCGTCCGCTTTTGGAGAAGGCCAAGTTAATCTATTACGATGAACGGTATTATCGCGACAAATACCATATGTCCTTCTTCCCGACCGTAATCGGGGTCGACGCCAGCGGTTTCGTGCAACATATCCAGTTCGGCTTCGACGGCACCATTGATTACGAGATTTTGGATTATTTCACTATTCCCAATCGGTAAACTGACAATTTGATAAGTAAGAACGATTAGATAGCCATAAACAATTACTGATTGGGGAGGGGCCTGAAATATCAGGCCCTTTTTTTGTCCGGACGGACAATTGTTGGCTCAAGTCAGTTGACAAACGAAACTAGTTTGGTAACTTTAGGTCACATTACCGTAATTAGACCCTTAGCAATGTGGAGAAACCATGAACGTCTTTGAGTTTGCCATGCAGATGGAGACGGACGGCAAAGCCTACTACGAGGAGAACGCCGCCAGGGTCGATGATCCGGGCCTGAAGAAAATCCTTATGGAACTTGCCGAAGACGAGCAGAAACATTACAATCTCTTCAAAGCTTTGAGAGACGGCGCCGATGCGAGTTACGAAGCGGCCGGAGAAACTAAAATCCTGACATCGGTCAAAAACGTCTTCCAGACCATGAAGGATGAAAAAAAGAGCTTCGCTTTCGCCGATGAAGCCAAGGGGATTTGGGCCGAGGCTCAGTTGGTTGAGAAGAAATCCGAGGAGTTCTATCGTGAGAAAGCCAAGGAAATCGACGATGACAACCAGAAGAACATCCTCAACAAGATCGCCGATGAAGAGCACAAACACTGGGTAACACTCGAGAACGTGATCCAGTTCCTCAAGCGCCCGGAACAGTGGCTTGAAGACGCCGAGTGGAACCACATCGAGGACTACTGAGCCGTAGTACTCAATAGTGCAAATGCGAAAGGCAGCCGACCGGCTGCCTTTTTTCGTCTCAATTTTGTGCCGTAGCCATCCGCCCGGCGAAATATCAAAGTCCGACCATCGCCGTCAGTCGCTCGACTTCATGTTTAGTTAACTGCCGCCATTTGCCCAGTCCCATTCCCTTGGCCGTTATACCGGCAAATTCCACACGCGTGAGCCGAAGCACCGGGTATCCCACGTTTTTGCACAACTGCTTGACCTCTCTTTTGCGGCCTTCAATCATGGTGACACGGATGCGCGACCAGTGGTCACCGTACTGCAGAATATCCACTCTGGCATGACCGATGTGGCCATCCTCAAGCTTGACCCCCTTCTTAATGGCGTCACAGGCTTCCACCGAGAAACGGCCAATCACCTTGGCTTCGTATATCTTTCTGATTTCGAACCTGGGATGGCTCAGGCGATACGCCAGATCGCCGTCATTGGTCAGAATCAGGACTCCCTGAGTATCGTAGTCGAGCCGACCCACCGGGTAAACCCGGTGCCCCAGCGGCTCGAGATATTTCACCACCGTCGTTCGTTTGAACGGATCGTGAAGCGTGGTCATAACGTAGCGGGGCTTGTTCAGCACTACGTACACTTTTTCGGTAACAGGCGCCACCGCGGTACCGTCTACCTTGACCACGTCTTTGTCGGGATCAACAACCACGCCGGGCTTGGCGACAGTGGTGTCGTTTACAGTTATTCGCCCCTCGGCAATCATGGCATCTGCCCCGCGTCGGGAGGTAACACCACAAAGAGAAAGATATTTATTGATTCGAATCAAGAGACCTGTCCACGACCAAACGTTTGAAATGGTTCGTGTGCCGCTGTCGGCAACGTCTGACTTCTGTCCTGGTTAAAAGCAGTCGACGACTCACGTCGTATCGACATCCACAATTATCCTGTTTTCATCATGTTCGTCGGTAGTCTCTGTAGATTCAACAGTATCGTCATTCTCACCGTTGGCGTCCTGATCATCGTCATCCGGCACCGCCTCCGCTGTGGTCGCCTCTTGTGTAACCACCGCCGGAGGTTCTATCGCGTCTTCGTCCGACTGTTCACTCGGGTCATACGTGCCATCGGCGATATTCAATTTAACGGGGCGTTCATCCGCCTCACCGTCGCCAAGCTGCAGGATGGTCTGGTTATCCGGCTCGGAAGCCCTTATCAACTCCTCGATCTCGCTCATCTTGGGCAGATCCTGAAGTTGATTCAGGCCGAAGAATTTCAAAAACTCATCGGTGGTCCCGTACAGCAGCGGACGACCGACCCCATTGGCACGTCCCTTGATCGTGATCAACTTCTTTTCCAGCAGATTGTGGAGCACCCCGTCGGAGGCCACGCCCCTGATGTGTTCCACGCCGGTCTTGGTGACTGGCTGGCGATAGGCAATTATGGCCAGTGTCTCCAGCGCCGCGCGGGTGATACGCATCTTGCGCCGCCGCGTGAAGAGTTCGTCGACATAGCCGGCGAATTCCGGCACGATATAAAACTGGTAGCCACCCGCCAGTTCGCGAATGCGATAAGAGGAGCCGCTTTCCATGTACCGGTTGTTCAGCAAAGTAACGGCCTCGGCAACCTTCGACGGCGACAAATCATCAAAAACATCCGCAATCTTCCTGGCTGCAATCGGTTCGGGTGACGCCAGTATCAATGCCTCGACAACTGAGAGTCCGGTGTCGTCTTCCATTAGTTATTTTCCACCTTTTCTTTGGTTTCTGATATCTCGATCAAATCAATCGCCTGCGACGAACTGCCGTACATATCCCCCCGTCGGACCCGCATCTCCGCAAACGGAAACGACTGGTAAAGCACCACGCGGCGGGACCGGGTGAGTTCCAAAAGAGCGATAAAAGTCACCACCGCCACGATCTTCCGGGGTATGTCATTGAACAGTTCGGCGAAGGTCGCGAATTCCTTTTCGCGCAGGAACTCCATTATGTGCCGGGTGCGATCCTCGATTGAAATCTCCTCGGTGTTAACCTCGTGCACTAATTCCTCGTGATGCGCGTTGAGCACGTCCTTAAAAGCCGTCAACAGATCAAACAGGGTTGTCGACGGGCACAAATCCACTTTGCGTTCGATATCTCCCAGCGGCGACGACGGCACGACATTGCGCTCTTCGATCAGAGCTTTCTCGCGCATGATATCTCCCGCCTCTTTGTATTTCTTGTATTCGATCAGCGCCATCAGCAATTCTTCGCCAGGATCCTGTTCTTCCGCGTCGTTTTCGTCGCGCGGCAGGAGCATCCGCGTTTTGATGCGAATCAACGTCGCTGCCATTAAAATATATTCACCAGCAACTTCCAGATTCAGCGTCTGCATCATCTCAATATACTGCAGGTACTGCCGTGTGATTTTCGCGATCGGGATTTCATAAATGCCGACCTCTTCCTTTCGGATCAAATACAAAAGCAGGTCAAGCGGCCCCTGGAACACGGCCAGATCGACGCGGTATTCATCGCTGCGGGGGCTGGCTGTCTCTTCAGTCAATTCTTCTATCCTCGGTAGTTGGTTTTCATAGCTCTGTAAACTTTTTCCATCATCGACTGCGCCCGGCTGCGCGCCCGGTCCGCTCCGACCTTCAGAACATCCCAGACATCGTCCGGGTTCTTGATAAGTTTCTGCCGTTTGTCCCGAAGCAGCCTCAGAGCTTCATTGAGATTCTCAGCCAGCCGCATCTTGCAGTCAACACAGCCCAGTTCGCCGGTCTTGCACGGCGGCGCGATCTCATCATTCGCCTTCGGCGTATACACCTGGTGGAGCAGGAAAATGGGGCACTGCTCGGGATGGCCGGGATCGCCCTTGCGAAGCTTGGTCGGGTCGGTGTAGAAAGTCTTGATGCGCTTCTCGGTCTGTTTCTCGGTGAAGTCCAGGGCGATGTGGTTGTCCAGCGACTTCGACATCTTCCGGTTGTCCGCGCCCAGTATCGTCGGTACCTCGGTGAACAGCGCTTCCGGTTCATTGAACACTTTCCGGTAGATGTTGTTGAACCGCTTGGCCAGGTCGTTGGCCAGCCAGATATGTTTTTCCTGGTCCTTGCCCACCGGTACTTTGTGGGCGTTGTAAAGACATATATCGGCCGCCTGCAGGACGGGATAGCCGAGAAATCCGTACGAATCCAGCGTGTCTTTCTTTTCCTGGTAGGTGGGCAGGCGGGTCAGAGTCGGCACCGTGATCAGCATCGAAAACAGCAGGTGCAACTCGGCGTGCTCCTTGACTTCCGATTGGATAAAGATAGCGCACTTGTCCGGGTCGAGACCAGCCGCCAGGAAATTCACCGCCACGTCGAACACGGTCTCTTTCATTGCCTTGGTGTCACGGTACTCGGCGGTCAGGGCGTGCCAATCGACAATACAGCAAAACATCCAGTACTCATCCTGGAGTTTTACCCAGTTTTTCAGGGCGCCCTCAAGATTGCCGATATGCAGCGAACCGGTTGGCTGCATGCCCGAAAGAATCGTTTCTTTCTTTTTGGCTGGATGGTTTTCCGCTTTTGAATCAGTCATTTTTACCTGACACTGTCCTTCCGAGACGTACCTCTACGGTACCTAAGTTTTTATTCTATCAATCCCGAGTGATCAAATCAATTAAAACTTTCGCTCCTCGAATGAAAAAAAGCCATATTTGACGGGGATTTTACGAACACCGCACCGCAAAAGCGGCACGATACGGAGAGTTAATTGGAGTCCATAAACAGAAACGGTCGCCATCGATCGGCAATCGACACATTGCGCTGGATGAAGGTGATAAATGTCGGCATGGTTGGTTTCTTGAGTATGTGCATTTGGGCCTGTTCCGGGGTATGATCGCCTTTTTTGTTGTTGCACTTAGCACAGGCACAAATCAAGTTTTCCCAACTGTCATCACCGCCCATGCGCTTGGGGATGACGTGATCTATCGTCATCGGCCCCTTCGTGGAACCGCAGTACTGGCACCGATTATTGTCACGGGTGATTATATTCTTACGGGTGAGCATTATTCGCTTGTACGGAACTTTGCGGTAATGCCACAGCCTGACGACCGATGGCAACGCGTATTCCCGCGTTACGGTATGAATCTTGATGCCATCGGCGGTTTCGATCATCTCCGCTTTACCTTGAAAAAGAAGCACTACCGCCCGGCGGGCCGAACAGACTTGAAGCGGCTCGTAGTTCTGATTCAAGAGTAAGACACTACTATTGATAACCGACGTAGCCATAACTTTATGCACCAAAAAACAAACGCCAGATCCCGATCACGTCGTCAGAACGTGAGGTATCCCGGCCTCGTCAATGACCGGTCGGGAGACCCACCGTCAGGTTGATTTTTGTAAAGATTACCCAAAAACGTCTGTGTGTCAACCCCTAATTGGGGGCGGTACATATCAGCGACATTGCAACGTCATCAATAGCAGGCCGTAATTACTCGTCGAGGTCTTTGTCGATGCTGTATTTCTTGATCTTGTCAAAAAGGGTGGTGTAGTCGATTTTCAACACCTTGGCGCACTTGCGCTTGTTGCCGCGCACCTGCTTGAGTACGCGGATAATAGTCGCTCGTTCGGCCCGCATCTGTGCATGCGCGCCAATCTCTTTAAGCCCCGCTCCTTCGCGCAACTGAATCTCATCGGTGCGTTGCAGACGGATAGCCAGGTGATCCGGCGTAATCTTCTTGCCCTCGGCCAGGATAATAGCCCGCTCGATAGTGTTCTCAAGCTCGCGGACATTGCCCGGCCAGTGGTACTTTTCCAGAAGACCGATAGCCTCGCGCGAGAGCGATTTGGCCGTTTTTTTCATATCGCGGCAGAACTTGGCAATGAAATAATCGGCCAGTTCGTGGACGTCATCGGGCCTCTCCCGCAGCGGCGGAATCGTCACCGGGAAGACTGACAGACGATAGAAAAGGTCCTCGCGGAATCTCTTGGTCTTGATGAGATTGTTGAGGTCCATGTTGGTGGCCGCGATTACTCGCACGTCGACATCGACTGTCTTGTTGCCTCCCAAACGCTCGAAGTTCTTCTGCTGCAACACGCGCAAGAGCTTCGCCTGTAACGAGATATCCATGTCGCCGATTTCGTCGAGGAAAACCGTGCCGCTGTTGGCAATCTCAAACTTACCCATCTTGCGGGCGTGGGCCCCGGTGAAAGCTCCACGCTCGGAACCGAACAGTTCGTTTTCCAGAAGTTCACGCGGTATGGCGGCGCAGTTGATGGCGATATATGGGCCGTCCTTGCGTTGTGACAACCGATGAATGGCCCGCGCGAAAAGCTCCTTGCCCGTGCCCGACTCACCCTGCAGAAGCACCGAGGCGTCGCTGCCGGCGACTTTCTTGATGAGCTGGGTGACCTCCATCATCTTTTCGTTTTTGCCGATGATGTTGTTCAGCGCCGTCTCGTCCATAAATTTTTCGCGAAGCAGCGTGTTTTCGGCGATCAACCGACGATTCTCCAGCGCTCGATTGACCAGCACGCAGAGATGCTCACTGTCAAACGGTTTGGTGATAAAATCGAAGGCGCCTTTTCTCATCGCCTCGACAGCATCCTCGATTGTCCCGTAAGCGGTCATGACGATTACCGACGTGTCGGAGTCGACCTCTTTCACCCCGCTGAGTACATCCAAACCATCGGCGTCGGGCATCTTCAGATCGGTCAAAACCAGGTCATAAGATTTGTTTCGCACCAGTTCGAGCGCCTTGCGTCCGTCACTGGCCGAGTCAACGCGGAAGCCTTCCTCCGTCAGAGTCTGCTGCAGCATGTTACGCATCGAGTCTTTGTCATCGACGACGAGAATGTTGGGCATTTTTATTCCTCGATATGATAGTATCCGCAAACCTAACAGTCACTTAATGCTTTATATCGGCTGATATGTGGGAGATTGAAGCAAAGGCGGTGCGCAAATATTAGACAAATTCCGAAGGCCGAAAGCGCCGCAAGCCGGCGCCTCAGGGAACTTTCCGAATAACCTCGAAATCGCAGATCTCACCCTTGAGAAAATACTGGGGCGAACGGGGCTCCCAGGCCGGGAGGGCGTTCATCTGAAGGCTGAACATGTAGTACCCACGGGCAAGATTCCTCGCCAGCAGCGGTTTTATCACCCGGCCTTTGGAATCGAGCAAATTGATAAAGGTGAAACACTCGGGTTGATCTATACGGAAAATGAGCGAACGGTCCTGCGTCAGAAGCGCCTCCGACGAGGCCTCGACCTTGAACGAATCAATCCGGTCGGAAGTAATCAGGGTATATAGTGAATCCGAGACAACGATCCTCGGTTCCACCCAGGCTATTTCGTAGTAGCTTCCCCGGGGAGCTTCCGGCCGGTCATAAACCAGCGTGGGTTTCTTACCACAGTTCGTCAGGCTTATTAGAATTGCTGCCCAGCCAAGAATAAGCGCCGCCCGGAAGTAGTATCTTCGGCGTCCTGTGGCTATGAGGGAATTCATCTCTTTTTGCGATAGGTCAGTTTCAGATCGTGAGTGTAGTCACCGACCGTGAGCCGCAGATGATACCTTCCGGCGAGCACAGTATCGGCGGGCTTCCATTCGAATCTGTATTTCCCTGTATTCATCAGCGAGTCCTCTATGGGGACATCGACCGGTCGCCAGTGATAATCAAACATCTCGATTGTGACCCGGGCTGAGTCATCCAGTAGAGTCAACAGCAACCATTCCCTACTTCGCTGCTTCTCAACTTCGGCGATGACCTTTTTTTCCCACTCCCGATACTGAACCGTAAGCTTCCCTTCGAGTATTTGGCCGCAATCAGTCACGCGGTAAGTGTACACCCCGCTGTCTACCAGCTTCCCCGAATCATCCCGTTTATTCCAGTAGTAGTTATAGTACCCATGCACCATCATCCGGCTGACCAGATGTCTGATAACCCGGTTGGAGTCGTTGACAATCTCTATCTTCAGCCAGCACCGGTTTTGCCGTTCGAGCGGCAGCCAGATACGCAGATTCTGGGCGTCGATAGTGTCCTGGGGCGCCGTCTGCAATTCCATCAAGGACTGCCTATGCGCCTGTCCGAGGGCACCGCTGGCCGCGGTCAGCAGTACCAGTAAAATGAGTATTGTCGATCTTAACATATCTCTCCTGGCGAAATTACCTGCAGTCATTATACATCGGTCCACGTCAGCCGAACAGGAAAATATTGCTATCAAAAGGAAATGCCCGGCCTTATCGGGCCGGGCATTTCGCAGAAATCAAATCAACAGACGAACGAAGCGAAGCTACTTCAGCAGGATCATCTTCTTCGTCTCTACAAACGTATCGGCCTGCAGGCGATAGAGATAAACGCCTGAGGAGAACGTCGAGGCATCCCACTGGACGACATGAGTGCCGGTCGAAACCGTCTCGTCAACCAGTGTGGCTACCTTCTGTCCCGCGATATTGTAGATATGCAGCGTGACATGGCTGGCCTGCGGCAGACTGAAAGCGATTTCGGTCGCCGGGTTGAACGGGTTGGGACGGTTCTGGCCAAGGGCAAAGTCGCTCGGCAGAAGTTCGGCAATTCCGTCGCCGTTTTTGAACACCGGGCCGCTCTCGCAGGCCATGGTGACTACGTTGGCGCCGGCGTCATAGGTGAATGTTGCGTAGGTGACATTGGTCACCTCGTAACACCACTCACCATCACAGCTTTTTGTTTTACCCGTCTCCAGAACAACTGCTCCGTCGGCGCCCGTAAGGCCACTGAAGCTTCCACTCACCGGACCTGTAGCGGAGGCGTAAACCGTCGCATTGGCAACTGGCTGTTCATTGGCGTCATAAATGTAGATGGTGCCAATACCACTACAATTGGGGCCAGCGGTTTTCCTGGTAACGACTATATCGTGTACATGCATCTTATCCTCAGACGGCTCAGTCACCGTGATATAGTCGGTCTTGGTCTCGACATCAGAACCGTACGCATTAGTTGCGGTGAGACTAACCGCATACGTCCCCACCGCATTGTACGTGTGCGACGGGTTCTGAGCGGTTGAAGTCCCGCCATCACCGAAATCCCAACTCCAGGAGGTTGGGCTGCCTGTTGACTGGTCGGTGAAGCTAACGAGCAATGGATAGTCACCCGATGTCGGGGATCCGACAAAGTTAGCCACCGGCGGTGAGGGCGACGTTGAGTATTCGATATACATCTGATCGATGTAGACAATATCCATCGAATTGGTACTCCACCCATGGTTGCTGTCTCTGACACGTACATAAACAGTACCGGTGGTGCCGCCCGGGAGGGCTACCGAGTAAACCTGCTCGCTGGCGTTGGCTACAGTCACCAAAGACAGATAAGTGATATCGTCCGTGGAGTACTCAAAGATGAAGTTATCACCGTCGGCGTTATCAGGACGATAAGCTTCCAGATAGAACGTAGGATCGGTGCCGCCACCGACATTGAAGTTCCACTTGTGCTCCAGGAAGCTATAAGTCTTCACCGGATGTCCGGTGTAGGCCACCTCGGTGATAGACTCATAGCCGTTGTCGCTGGTAAACGTATTGACGTAGCTGCCGGAAACAGTTCCCGCCACCGGGATATCAGACAGCGCGAACACTTGCTCAAAAGGTTGCTGCTCGGAAACAGTTATGTAGTCAACCTTGGTTTCACCGTCGCTGCCATAGGCGTTGGTCGCTGTCAGGGTAACCGTGTATATTCCGAGGTCCGCGTAGATATGGGTCGGGTTCTGTTCCACCGAAGTGTTTCCATCACCAAAATCCCACAGCCAGGAGGTCGGGTCCTCGGTAGACTGATCGGTGAAATTGACCGTCAGCGGGGCATAACCCGAAGTCGGCGAACCGACAAAATCAGCCACCGGCGGAAACTGCGGCGGCTCGGTC
>JAUXCD010000225.1 GCA_030619085.1 Candidatus Zixiibacteriota bacterium | reverse complement strand
GAGCCGGTCGACCTTGTTCTCCAGCAGCTTCATGCGCGTCTTCTCGGTGAAGGGCAGGTCGGCCGAACGATACAGCACCAGACCGTTGTTGACTTTCAGGTGAAGGTCGAATTCCAGTATGGAATCCACCCGCAAAGAGTCCAGGAATATGGCGATATACCGCTGTTCGGTCTCAGTCTTTACACTTGGTGAAGCCATCAGTTCTGTTTTTTCTACGTTTTTTCGTTTTGCCGGATCAGCCGGATTATAAGTGTGGGCTTATGCTCTATATCGGCAAAAGCGGCGCAGGACTTAAAAAAACCTCCGGCGGCTGCCGGAGGCTTAGGAGGAGACTCGATATATATGAAGGGTTCTATCACGAACCGCAGTTTCTAATCATAGAGAGCACCGACTGCAAAGACCCGGTAATGTTGGTCAGGATTTTGGAGTATTTCTTCAGCAGTTCGGAATACTGCCAGCGCATCTGAAAGGCGGTATCCGGGAAATCAAACAGTTCCAACAGGGCGGTGCGGTAAATCTCATCGATATACTTGATTACATAGTAAGGATAGTCGACAATGTTCGGGTCCTGCACATCACCTTTGGCAATCCGGTCACGGTAGACTTCGATTTTCTCCAGAACTACGGTTCCAAAACACCACGGGGTCATGATAATGCCAAAATTAGTGCCATCGGTATAGAATCTCTGGATGGACCTCATCAGCAAATCGACGATCACGCCTTTAGCCCGGTAGAAGGACAGTGTTTCCAGATGGCTGGCAGGAGTCTGGGCGATCTTCTCATCGAGGGAAGCTCTTTCGGCGGCCGAGCGTTCGTACGCCAACCGCAGGAAGTGGTAATAATCCTCGAAATAGACTTTGCTGTTTTCTGAGAGTGACATAATGAAAGGCCCGTTCTCATCCTGACGGATTCGGGGGTCATTCATCGTGGCCAATGTCTGCGGCGAAAATCCTCTTTGATGTCGATTGTCCAGCATCACAGCTCCTTTGCAGGTTTGAAATCCGTAATGTCTTAGAGCAACAGGCGGACCAAACCCGCACGAATTGCAGCCGCAAGTGGCCTCTTGATGTTAACATGTTTTCGTGCAAGCGCTTACGACATCCAGGGGGTCACCGAAGGAGATCAGGCGGTCTGCTTGTGACCGGGCAAGAGTATGCACCGTAAGTGCAAAAAGCGGTTGGTGTGTAATTCGATGCAAACGGGAAGATTCAACCGGGCGGCTGTGCCAGTGGGCAGGAAACTGTTTGTTGGTTTCTCCGAGTCGGCACCTTTATTATAGGTACACATAGACTGACAAAGCATGGAGGCCGGAATATGCGCGTGATCATCGTTTTGCTGACGGTTGCAACATTGTTTATAGGACCATCGCTTAAAGCTCAGGACGAAACAGACGTGCTGACTAAGATTCTGTCCGAAGTCGGTTTCAGCCGGGCTGATCTGGGCTACCGGCCGACCGGGTACTGGAATCGTTTTCCGCTGGATACCCGGTACAAGTTGACATCATTCGATGCCCTGTTCTCCGAGCCGCTGAAGCTGGTCGATTATGCCACGGTGATGGCCAACACAGTGGAATTCTACATGGACCCGGTCTATGCCGATTCGGCCGATGACGGCCTTTATAAGCTTACCTACAATCTGGGCGTGGACAAAAAACTGGGCGGGTTTCGATCTTATTCGGCCAACCTCCTGCCGGCTGATTCCACCGGGCAGCCGCTGGTGTCGGCCTTTGAAAAGCTGTTCGCAATGTCTGAGCGACGGACGCAGTATTATGCCTTCGGGGCCAACGCCGAAAGCCTTGATCTGCGCAGTCTCCTTATAGACAAGACCAAAGACCTGCCACGGGAAGTAGAGTTGACTATCGCGGAACTGATAACCAACCTGGCCGACGCTATCCGTTGGCGCAACCTGGCGTTTCGCAATTGCGATATCGAAGACATGCAGAAGGCGTTCAGTATCCGGGACCTGGCCGACACGCAAACGGACGGCACCATATTCTATCCGGAGCTTGATGATATTGCCGCCGATATCGACTGGGGCTCGCTTCATTATGCCGCGCTCAAAGTCACGGCGGCCGCCGAAAAAGCGGAACGGGCGCTGCTACCAATAGCGAAGTCAGTCCCCGACGATTTCGAGCTGGATGTATCCACGCCGTTCGGCCGGGTAGCAATATTATCTCCTACCTATAAAAGAGACAAACTGCCACCGCCAAAGGAGCAATCAATGCTACGCGCACCGATTCCGGGGTGGATGGCTTTCGATGCCACCAATACACTCTGCGTGATTGATTTTGGCCGACAGATGATATACCGCGGATCTCCTGGGGCAACATCGTCCCTTCAGAATCCAATATCGGTGCTGATTGACCTGGGTGGGGATGATTACTACGGCTATGAGCAGGACACCTACCCGCCATCGGCAGGTGTCGGACTTCTGGGGGTAGGTGTCGTGATTGACAGCAAGGGGGATGACCATTACAACGGCTCGGTTTATGCCCAGGGAGCGGGCTTGTTTGGGGTCGGCGTACTGCTGGACCGCGAAGGCAACGATTCGTACAAGGCCGAAGCATCGGCGCAGGGGTGCGGCTATTTTGGGATCGGCTTATGTTTCGACGTTGAAGGCAATGATGACTTTTACCTGTTCGGCGATGGTCAGGGGATGGGGGGTATCGGCGGCGGAGTGGGCGTGCTGGCGTCATTCGACGGCGATGACAGTTACAGGGCCGAGCCGTTGGCGGAGGTTGCCGACCGGGCGGATTATCACAGCGATTTCAAAATCAACGGCAACAATGCCCAGGGGGCGGGTTTTGGCCGTCGCGGGGACGGCAGCGATGGTCATGCCTGGGCGGGCGGCCTGGGAGCTATTATCGATATCCACGGCAACGACTACTACTATTCCGGAAACTGGTCACTGGGTGTAGGCTACTGGTTCGCCACCGGGGTTGCGATCGATCGCAGCGGCGACGACGTTTACAAGTCCTGCTATTTCACCCAGGGATCGGGCGCGCACTACTGCAACGGGATTCTAATCGATGAAGCCGGTGACGACCGGCACGAGTTGTATGAGACCGCCGGGGCCGGACTCGGTTTTGGCTGGGATTACACCAACGCCCTGCTGATAAACAAGGGAGGCGATGACGTTTATCGCGCTAAGATGATATCGATGGGGCTGGCGCAAATTCGATCCAACGCCTTCTTGATTGATATCGGCGGCGCCGACAAGTATTATCTCGGCGAAGGCACGCCCGGTTTGGGCGAAGCAACCTATCGCGCCGATTACGCCAGGCCTTCGAAATTGACACCGTACTTCACGTACGCCAAATCGTTCGGTGGCTTTATTGATATCGGTGGGGTCGATGCCTACTACTCATTCAAGGAGGGAGAGGAAAAGGCTCACCCTCGCGCGAAAAACGACGCGCTCTGGTTGATGCCGGCCCGAACCGACTCGACGTTTGGCGCCGACAATTTCGGGGTGGGAATCGATATCGAGACGGGGACGATCCCAGAGCTTTTCAAGTGGGAGTGAGACCGTGAGAGACACCATATTGACATACCGTGAAATGTGTGACGCAGAAGACGTCCAAACGCTGCAACGGGGTATGAACTATCGTTTGAGTGCTACCTACAGTGTTCTTTTGATGTCACAACGATCGAACGCCCCATACAAAGATGAGATACTTGACGATGGAGTTACAGTAATTTACGAGGGGCACGACGTTCCCAAAACGCGTGACATACACGACCCAAAGCTGTTAGACCAACCGTACTATACTAAACATCAGAAACTCACGCAGAATGGAAAGTTTGCTGAGGCCATTAAGCGTTCGAAGCTTGGAGAGCCGCAAGAAAAGGTGAAGATCTATGAGAAGTTGTTTGACGGCGTTTGGTCATTTAGAGGTTTCTTTGATCTGGTAGACTATGAGTATGCGACTGTCTACGACAGAAGAGTCTTTCGGTTTACTCTTAGACTTGGACTAGATCCAACGGGTGCTGATGAAAATCAACTTAAAACAAGAACACGCGTGATTCCAACTGAGGTCAAAAAGCAGGTCTGGGTGCGTGATGGCGGGAAGTGTGTAATATGTGGTGCCACTGATGAGCTTCATTTTGATCACAATATCCCTTACTCCAAAGGTGGAAGCAGTATTACAGCGGAGAATGTGCGAATTCTGTGTGCGAGACACAATCTCCAGAAGGGTGCAAAGATAGAGTAGGTATGGATTTGATCAGTGGTATGGCTTAGGCTGAAGGCACGAAATTTACATCTTGCCCAGGAGTCCGCGAAGGTGACTCAGGCGCGCGTTCTTTTCG
>JAUXCD010000100.1 GCA_030619085.1 Candidatus Zixiibacteriota bacterium | reverse complement strand
ACGCAGCTTGTCACCGCTGACAGCCGTGTGCTGAAAGACCCGGCCCCGGTCGTGGCGGTGCTCGAATTGGCTGACAGTTCCGTGAATTTTGCCGTGCGGCCGTGGGTCAAGACGGCGGACTACTGGGATTTATACTTTGACCTGACCGAGAAGGTCAAGCTGACATTCGACCAGCAGGGCATTTCCATTCCGTTCCCGCAGACCGACGTGCACCTGCATCAGGTTGCTTCAAACTAAGCTAGATGAAAAGGAATTTACCATATGCGTAACATGGCCAGACTGACACTCGCTGTTCTCCTGACGCTGGTGCTTGTGCCGCAGACGTTCGTGTCCGCCCAGGACACCACTCACACCGGTTGGAAGAAGTCGATAATCATCGACTTGACCACCACCCAAACTGCCTACTCCGACTCCTGGATCGGTGGTGAGGCTGGATCCGTCAACTGGGTCAGCAACCTCAATGCTTTTGCTGAGAAGAAGCTCTCCCCCAAAGTAGACTTTCGCACGACTTTAAGACTGTCTTTCGGGCAGACGTTGACTCAGGATGCCGAGACGAAAGACTGGTCCAAGCCGAAGAAATCGACCGACCTGATTGACTGGGAAAATATCGCACGGTTTCTCGTGAACGCCTACGTGGATCCGTATGCTGCCTTCAGGGTCGAGGGTCGCTTTCTCGACGCCTCCATTGCCGCAAAGAAGCTGTATCTGACACCGCTGAAGTTCACCGAGTCGGTTGGTCTCGCTCACCGCTTTCACGAGCGCGACAAGGACCAGATCACCAGCCGCCTGGGTGTGGCCGTGAAACAGACTCTCAAGAAGATGGTCACCGGATACGATCCCATTCTTGACGAGTACATGACCGATGACTCGACGCTGATCGATGCCGGTTTGGAATCCGTCACTGATGCCAACCTCACGCTCAATGAGCGCCTGTCCTACACTGGCAAGCTGACTGTCTACAAGGCGTTCATCTTCTCCGGCAAGGACGATGTCCTGGGCACTCCGTACGAGGATAACTGGAAGGCTATCGACATCAACTGGGAAAACATGGTCAGCGCATCCATATCCAAGATCGTGACAGTGAATTTCTATACTCAGTTCCTCTATGACAAACAGGAAAGCCGCAAGGGCCGGGTCAAGGAAACAGTAGGTATCGGCCTTGTTTACAAGATGATGTAAGCGCATCGAAAATACAGAGCAGTCAATGCTGCTCATAAACATAATTGGCCGGGTCTGTTGACCCGGCCTTTTTTAGGCACAAAAAAAAGCGCGTGAACGGCAAGCTCACGCGCTTTGACTTATATGGACCGCCTTCAGGCTTTCTCAGCCTCGGTGATTTTATCAACGCGGCGCAGGTGCCGGCCGCCCTCGAACTCCGTCGTCAGAAACGCGTCGATAATCTCTTCAATTTGAGTCGGATCGGTGTATCGCTGAGAGAGCGTCATCATGTTGGCATCGTTGTGCAGCCGAGTGTAGTAGGCCATCTCCGTATTCAAAACCAAGCCGGCACGAATGCCTTTCACCTTGTTGACGGTGATATTCATGCCATTACCTGTCATGCACACGGCGATAGCGCGGTCGGCCTCGCCGGAAGCCACGGCGCGCGCAGCCTTGAGGCCGAAATCCGGGTAATCAACACTATCTTTGGAATTGGTCCCGAAATCCACAACCTCGTGCCCCTTCGAGGTCAGAATCTCCGCTACCTTATCCTTCAGATCGACTCCCGCATGGTCAGCCGCCAGAGCGATCTTCACTATACGGTTACCTCTTTGTATTTCGGTATGATCGTCAACCAACCGTATTTATCCTCGACCTTACCCCGGACGATATCGAAAAAGGCTTTCTGCAGTTTCTCGGTAATCGGGCCACGCTTGCCGGAGCCGATCTGGATGTTGTCAATCCTCGAGATCGGGGTGACCTCGGCCGCGGAACCGGTGAAGAACACTTCATCGGCCAGGTACAAGGCTTCGCGCGGGATATTGCGCTCGATTACCTTGATACCCATGGCTTCGGCCAGCTTGATAATGGAACTTCGGGTGATGCCCGGCAGTATGGACGCGGCGAATGTGGGCGTAACCAGAGCGCCTTTGCGCACCATGAAGATATTCTCGCCGGAACCTTCGGAAACACTGCCGTGAATATCCAGGGCGATCCCTTCGGCATACCCGTGGCTAATGGCTTCCAGCTTGATCAACTGGCTGTTGGCATAGTTGGCTCCGGACTTGGCCATGGCCGGCATCGTGTTCGGAGCGATGCGATTCCAGGATGAGAAACAAACGGAAACACCGTTCTCCAGCGCTTCCTCGCCCAGGTACTGCCCCCAGGGCCAGACGGCGATCGCGACATCGACCGGACAGCTCGAGGGATCCACACCGAGCGAATTGTAACCACGGTAGGCCACCGGCCGCACGTAACATTCTTCGAGTTTATTAACACCGATGAGCTTGATGATGGCTTCGTTCAGGTCATCGACATTGTAGGGAATTTTCATGCGATAAATCTTAGCCGAGTTAAACAAGCGCTGGGTATGGTCGTTAAGGCGGAAGGCGGCCGGACCTTTGTCGGTCTTGTACACGCGCATGCCCTCAAACACGGATGAACCGTAGTGCACAACATGAGATAAAACATGGATCTTGGCATCGTCCCACTTAACCAGTTCCCCATTCATCCAAATATACTCTGTCTTGGTCATATAGCGTTTTCCTCCATTACTTACGTCAAAAAAAAGCGTTCACGTAAAGTCATTATACTGAAATGGCGGTGCCAATTCAATTGAAATATCCGCCACGCTGACGGTCGGTCGTAACCCTCGGCATTAAGTAACCGCATTGCAGGTACTTAAAGCGTCAATCGAGCCCTCGCGTGGCGAGGCTTGGCCACAAAATTTATACAGAAAACAAAGGTGGACAGCCGTTGGGCTGTCCACCTTCGATAATATTCTTATGAGAACCGGTTTATATGACGGTTCCCTTTGCCTTGAGTTCGCGGAGAAGTTCCCGGGCGATTACCAGGCGTTGAACTTCCGAGGTGCCTTCGCCGATTTCACACAGTTTGACATCGCGCCAGATGCGCTCCGCCGAATGTACCCCGGTGTAGTAACCGACACCGCCCAGGATGTCCATAGCCCATTCAGCCGACCGACGGCCCACCTCCGAGGCATACAGCTTGCACATAGCCGAGTACCGAGTGAACTTCTCGCCGGCGTCCTTCCTGCGGGCACAGTCATAAATCAGAAGCCGCGCAGCCTCGATTTCAGTGGCCATGTCGGACAGTTTGGCCTGAATGGCCTGGTTATAGGCAATCGGCTTGCCGAACTGGACGCGGTCGGCAGCATACTTTAGAGCACAGTCGAGCGCTCCCTGCCCGAGCCCGAGCGCCATGGCGCCTATCGAAATGCGGCCACCGTCAAGGGTAATCAGCATCTGCTTGAAACCCTCGCCAACTTTACCCAGCAGGTTCTCATCGGGCACCTTCAGGTCATCGAAGTGCAAAAAGGCGGTGTCTGACCCGCGCAGGCCGAGCTTGTTCTCTTTCTTCCCAACCGCATACCCATCCCATTCCTTCTCCACGATAAACGTCGTGATTGCCTTATCCTGCGGGTCTTCAGAGGTACGGGCGGTGCCGATGGTGGCAAAGGCGGTGATAGCATTGGTTATCCAGCATTTGCTTCCATTAATAATCCAGCCGTTTTCAGCCTTCCTGGCCATGGTGCGGGTGCCTCCGGCGTCGGAACCGGCATCCGGCTCACTCAGACCGAAAGCAATCAACTCACCTTTGGCTGCCCTCGGAAGATACTTCTGCCGCTGCGCTTCCGTTCCGAATTTGTCGATCGGATAAGTGCCCAGAGAGTTATGGGCAGCAACCATAATCCCGGTCGAACCACAAACGCGCGAGATTTCCTCGACACCGATGGCGTAGGAAATGGTATCAACCGGTTTGCCGCCATATTTCTCCGGAACCAGCGCACTCAAAAGTCCGATATCCACCAGAGGTTGTATATGTTCATGGGGAAAGCGCTGCTCCTGATCGATTCTGTCGGCCACCGGGGCTATCTTCTCGAGAGCAAACGCCCGGATCTTCTCACGATACTCGTGATGTTTTTTCTCGAGCAAGGTTTACTCCTTCAAAAGGTCTTTGGAAATTACCATCTTCTGGGCTTCCGACGTACCTTCGTAAAGCTCCGTTACACGGGCATCACGGAAGTACCGTTCGACGGGGTATTCCTTGATGTAGCCGTAGCCGCCGTGAATCTGCACCGCCTCGTTGGCGACATAATTGGCCGTCTGCGTGCAGAACAGTTTCGACATCGAAGCTTCGCGGTGGCATGGCTCGCCGGCATCCTTGAGCTGTGCGGCCCGATAGCCCAGCAGACGTCCGGCATCGATACGAGTGGCCATTTCGGCCAGCTTGAACTGAATAGCCTGGAAATTGCAGATCGGCTGACCGAACTGCACGCGTTCCTTGCTGTACTTGATCGCCTCGTTCATAGCCGCTTGGGCGATTCCCAGTGCCTGGAAAGATACACCAATGCGGCCGGAGTTGAGAATAGTCACGGCCATACGAAAACCCTTACCCGGCTCACCGAGCAGGTTTTCTTTCGGCACCTTCACGTCGGAGAAATTGATCTCGCGCGTGTCGGAGGCCCTGATACCGCATTTTTTCTCCGGCTGGCCCACCGTGATTCCCTCACTGTCAACATCGACGACAAAACAACTGATCCCCCGGTGTCCTTTCTCGGGGTCAGTTTTGACAAAGACGATCAACACTCCGGCAAAACCACCGTTGGTCACGAAAGTCTTGGTACCGTTAAGCAGGTAATGATCACCTTTTTCCACCGCCGAGGTGCTCAGCGAGGCCACATCCGTACCGGCATTAGGTTCGGTAATGCAATAGGCGCCAATTTTGGTCCCGGCCGCCATGTCGGGCAGATATTTCTGCTTCTGCTCGTCGTTGCCGTAGAGCTTTATAATCTCACAACAGAGCGAATTATGAACCGACAACATGATGCCGAAACCGGCGCAACCGGCGCAGAGTTCTTCGATGACACCCATGAAGGTGGTCGTACTCAGTCCCAGTCCGCCGTATTCCTCCGGCGCCGTGAACCCGAAATACCCGAGCTCGGCGCACTCCTGGATCAGTTCCGGCGGGGTGATTCCCTGTTCGTCAAATTCTAGGGCCTGCGGGTAGAGACGTTTCTCAGCGAAATCCCGCGCCATCTTTTTGAATTCCAGGTCATCTTCGATTAGCTTGAAATCCATTTAATAACTCCTCAAGAATCGTAAACGTAAAAACCCCGCCCGGTCTTTTCTCCAAGATAGCCGGCTTCAACCAGCTTCCTGAGCAGCGGGCACGGGTGGTACTTGGGGTCGCCCAATCCATCGTGCAGGACTTCAAGGATCGACAGGCAAACATCCAGACCGATAAAATCAGCCAGTCTCAGCGGCCCCATCGGGTGCGCCATACCCAGCTTCATCACTTCGTCTATGGCCTCGATGCTGGCCACCCCTTCCATGTGGGCGTAAACGGCTTCGTTGATCATCGGCATAAGAATGCGATTGGCAACAAAGCCGGGAAAATCATTGACCCTCACCGGAGTCTTACCCAGCTCCCTGGAGAGTTCTTCAATCACGTCATACGTCTCATCCGACGTGGCGATACCGCGAATCAACTCAATCAGCTTCGACACCGGAACCGGATTCATGAAATGCATACCGATAACCTGCGTCGGCCGCTTGGTCGCGGCGGCCAGCTTCGTGATGGGCAGCGAGGACGTGTTGGAAGCGAAAATGATGTCATCCGAGCAGATAGTATCGAGCTGGGTAAAGATGTCGAGCTTGGCCTGAAGGTTCTCGGTGATCGCTTCCACGATGAGTTGAGCGTCCTTAGCAACATTCAGATCGGTCGAGGGATGGATGCGCGCCATCGTGATTTTTCGGTCATCCTCGGTTATCCTCTCTTTTTTGATAAGGCGCTCAAGACTGCTGTTGATGGTAGCCAGCGCCCGGTCAAGAAACTCCTGTTCAATATCAATCAGATCGACGTCGTAGCCGGTTTTGGCGAATACCTGGGCAATCCCGTTGCCCATGGTGCCACTACCAATAACAGCCACTCGCTTTATGTCTTTTGCAGTCATAATTGCAGTCTCCAAACGTTAGTAGATTTCAATCGACATAGCGACAGCGTTTCCGCCACCCAGACAGAGAGTCGCCAAACCGGTTTTAAGACCGCGGTCTTTCAGGGCGTAAATGAGCGTCGTGAGTACGCGTGCACCGGAAGCACCGATGGGATGTCCCAGGGCAACGGCCCCACCGTGAACGTTGACGCGATCCCAATCCCATTTCAGACCTTTGCCATCGGCCAGGGCCTGAGCCGAAAAGGCCTCGTTGGCTTCGATCAGGTCGAAATAGTTGATATCGACGTTCATCTTCTTCATGAGCTTCTCAACCGCGTAGATCGGTGAGTAAAACAAGTCCTGCGGCGGCGTTCCGGCCACGGTGTAGTCAATCACTTTGGCCAGCGGCTTAAGGCCTTTGCTCTTCATGTATTCCTCGGAGACAACCACCGTCGCCGAACAACCGTCATTGAGTCCGGGGGAGTTGCCGGCAGTGACAGTACCGTCCTTGACAAAAGCCGGACGCAGTTTGGCCAGCTTCTCAATTGAAATATCCGGACGAGGACCTTCGTCTTTCTTGAAAATGATCGGGTCCTTCTTGCGTTGGGGAACTTCCACGGGGAAAATCTCAGCGTCGAATTTACCCGTTTCCGCGGCAGCAACCGCCTTGCGGTGGGAATTGTAGGCAAACTCATCCTGCTCTTCGCGGGTGATGCCTTCTTTTTCACGGGTGTATTCGGCGGCGTTGCCCATGTGGTAATTGTTGAAACTATCCCAGAGGCCATCGGTAATCATAATGTCTTCCATCTTCTGATGTCCGAACTTGACGCCGGTCTTGGCACCCCGGAGAATCAGTGGCGTCTGCGACATGGATTCCATTCCACCGGCAATTATGAGGTGCTGGTCTCCGACGCGAATCGACTGCGTTGCCAGCATAACCGCCTTGAGACCGCTACCGCAGACTTTATTAATGGTCATAGCACCAGCTTGCGGCGGGATACCGCCGTGGATGGCCGCCTGGCGAGCCGGGGCCTGGTTGGAACCCCCCTGAACCACTTGTCCCATAATGACTTCCTCGACGTCATTGACATCGATTCCAGCTCTCTTGACGGCTTCCTTGATAGCCAACGCTCCAAGCTGAGGCGCAGTGAAACGGCCCAGTCCTCCGTGCAAAAGACCAATGGCGCTTCGGCAGGCGGAGATGATGTACGCATTCTGTCCGGACATATTAGATATCCTCCAATTTGGATTATGTAGATGATTTAAAAGCTTATATACAACATAACTACCGCGAAATCAAGTGAACCTTTTCACAAAAAAGCCATTCCAGAGCATTTTCACTAAATGACAAAATCTCTCCTGATTGGGTTAATATTTTCCGAAGACGATTAAGGCCAAAGCGATTTTGGTCGAGAAATATACAAACACCAAGAAACCAAAGGAGAGCAAGATGAAAAAAGCTTTTTTGATCCTGGGTATCGTTTTCGTGTTCGCCCTGAGCGCTTCCGCTCAGGTTCCGACCCCGATCAGCTTCTACGCCGGTGGTGCGATCAGCATGCCGACGTCGCCGGACGGCTTCAATGATGGCTACAACATGGGTTGGCATGGCACCGCTGGTGTCGGCTACAAATTCGCCCCTCTGTTCCAGGTAATGGGTAAGATCGAATATCACGACTTCGCCGCTAACCTGGAAGGTCTGCCGCTTGACGGTGGCAACGCCAAGGTTACCATGTTTGGCGCTGACGCTCGTTACTCAATGGATATGCCGACTTTCCCGCTTAAGCCGTTCTTTTTCGGCGGCGCGGGCCTGGCCCATGTTAAACTCGACGAGTATAGCGGTCCGTCCCTGATGACCGCCGTCTTAAACGTTGGTCTGCCCTACACGCAGGACAAGATGTACTGGAACCTCGGCGCCGGCTTTGATTTCAAGACCGGTCCCGCCTGGGGTCTGTTTGTCCAGGGTCGCTATGTCAATATCGCGACCGAAGGCGAATCCATTAGCTTTATTCCGGTTTCGGTCGGCGTGAAGTTCTTCTAATCGTCTGATCAAGACACCTCTAAGGGCCGGGCACTTATGTCCGGCCCTTTTTTTATCTTCATTTTAGTTGGCGTCTCCAAACCAGAGATCTATATTAATATCATGAGAGTCAATAGCCTCCCGGCGTTGAGTTGTCACCGAGAATAGGTTAGTTAAAGGAGATCCCGTGAAAAGATATCTCTCGATATTGATCGTTATGTTACTTCTGGCAGGTGCGGCAACGGCCCAGGTATCCAAGAATTTCAACATTTACGCTGGTGGCGGGATTACGTTCCCCACCACCCTGTCCGGCCTCAACGAAAACTGGAAGGACGGTTACCACGTCATGGGTGGCCTCGGCTTCAATATCCTGCCGAATATCCAGGCACTGGCCAAAGTAGAGTTTCACCAACTCGGCCTGGACTGGGAAGAACTCAACTACGCCGATGTCAGCGGCAACGCCTTCCAGTCGTTGCTTCTGGGAATCGAGGGCCGAGCCGGAATCGGCTTTCCAGCGGTTCAGTTGCGCCCCTATGTTGTTGCTGGTTTTGGAATTGCGAAAATCACCTACAGCGACATTGAGGTTCCGTCAGGAGTCTCAATTCCCAGCCTGCCTACTCCCGGAGATTTCTTCGACAGCAAATCGGAGTTTTACTACAATCTTGGGATGGGGGTGGAGTATAAGATGATACCGATGCTGAACGTTTTCCTGCAGATTCAGTCAGTCAGGATCTCCACCGAAGGCAGAACGAGCAGCCTGTTTCCTATCACGGTCGGTGTGAAGCTGTAGGGCAAAGATTGAAAGCTGGCAGCGCCACTAATCACCAGGACCCAAGCTTTCTAGCGATGCCTGATTCACTTGGATAAGAGTATTTATCTCGGCCAGAGAAGCTCTGGCCTTATCGAGCCGCTCGCCTTCATCGATGCGCAAGTTGAAGCTCGAGAACAGCCTCTCCATGACGGCTACGGTATCTTTTACAAGCGGTAAGAAATACCGCTGTT
>JAUXCD010000105.1 GCA_030619085.1 Candidatus Zixiibacteriota bacterium | reverse complement strand
TGGTCGTAATCGGATCCTCATTGGTCTTGGTGCGGGTCAAGTCGAGCGTCGCCGATATGGTGCCGGAGATCGGGCACGACTGTGACCAGCCGGACGCCGTCCGAGCGACACTTATGTTATTGTACGTGGCATTAACGTTGACATCGATCCACGAGGTATAATCCTCGAGGACGAATTTCTTGTCAGCGTTCCAGGTCACCTCGCCGTTAAACAGGGCGACGTTGGACTGCAGGTTCTCGCACTCGAAAGAGACCGCTCCCGACAGATCAACATGGGTGATCACAGTATCGGTGGAAGCAACATCCCAGTAATGCCGGAATGAGAGAAAATCAGCATGCTCCGGAGAAGCCTCGAGGTAGCCGTTTATGTTGCGGAACTGAACGGAATCGGTGAACGAAGCTGTATAGGTCTGAAAATCAGCAGCAAAGACCAACACATGCCAACCACCTTCATAGGTGTAATCGGCGATAACTGAATCGCCCAGGCTGGGACCATACTGCACGGGGATGATGATAACGTCACCCGGATCGCCGGTGTCGGGCGGGTTGTCCACGACCGGAATCTGGGCCATGGTGTTGAAGCCGTCCAACAGGAATTCCAGGGTGGAATCAACCACCATATCGATTTCCGCCTGCACAACCGCGAAACCGCCATCATCTTCAGAGATCACGGTGATCGTTGGGCGTTCGTTATCGTCGGATGAACAACTGACCACAATAAAAGCCACCAGTGACAAGAGCATAATTGTCCCGAGAAGAACGATGTTTTTACGGGAACTCATTTCGAGGCTCCTTTCATTCCGTTCCCCATCGCGAGACAACCGCTCCGGCTTCTAGTGCATAGACAAGAAGACCATTATCGCTTTCTGAATATGCAACCGGTTTTCGGCTTCGTCGAAAACCACCGACTGCGGTCCGTCCATCACTTCATCGGTGATCTCTCGGCCTCGTTCGGCCGGGAGGCAGTGCATAACGATAGCGTCCGGACTGGCCATCTCTAACAAGGAACTATTGATCTGAAACTTCTTAAGTTTTTGTTCTTTTTCCTCATAGAGATGTTTCTGGCCCATTGAGGCCCAGACATCTGTATACAGTACATCGGCACCAGCCACTGCTTCTTTAGGATCGTCGGTTATGAGTATCTTGCTTTCGCTGTTGGCCTTGGCTTTCTCGACAATATCCGGGTCGGGCCGGCAATCCTCGGCGGTGCCGATCCGGAACTCGATGGGAATCAGGGAGGCCAGATTGAGCCAACTGTTGGTGATATTATTACCATCGCCCAAATAGGCAACTTTGTAGCGGTCTTTTTTGGGTAAATGTTCGGTCGCGGTGAAATAGTCGCCCAGAATCTGGCAGGGATGAACAAGGTCAGTCAGCCCGTTTACAATCGGTACGGAGGCCCATTTGGCCAGGCCTTCGACGTCGGAGTGCTTGAAGGTCCGGATCATTATCATGCCCAGGTAACGCGAGAGAACCCGGGCCGCGTCGGCGATAGATTCCCGCTGGCCCAGCTTGATTTCATTGTCGGTGATGTATATTGGCTTGCCGCCGAGTTCGGAGATGCCCACCTCAAATGAGACCCGTGTCCGCAACGAGGCCTTGGTGAAAATGCAGGCTACCGACTTGCCTTCCAACGGCCTGGGAGCAATTTCCTTTTTCTTCATTTTGGCGCATAGGTCAAATATCTCGGCAACCTCGGCGGCGGTCAGATCGGTAATCTGGCAAAGTGAACGCGGCATATTTTCCTCCTGGTTCAAGCAGGTTTTTGCATTTCAAATATTTCGAGTATAAAGAGGAAAATGGGCTGATTGTCAAGTGTAGCTTATGAATCTTTTCAGACCGGGCAAGACTGTCCCGACTAATAAAGTTTGCCGATAGATATTTTAGCACCAGGCGGCGACTGTGTCACCGGCTTGACTAAAACCTTGCCAAGCGCAACCGAGTCTACAATATTACGTACCATATAGTAGACACAAAGGTATTTGAGTGGCAGCATTATGAGCGGAAAAACAGTCATCTTCGGTCTGATCTTAATCCTGATCGGCCTGATCTTTTTCGGGCAGACCACCGGGATGTACTTTGTCTCAATCAACCTGGTCTTGCCAATTGTCCTGATAGTCGTGGGAATCTGGTTGATTGTTCGCAAGAAAAAGCAAATTGACCAGGTGCGCGTTCAGACCGTCATGGATAATTTCGCCGCCGGAGAAAGACAATCCTCCACCGGCACGGCTGACACTGCCAGTCCCGACACAGATAGTTTTGCCGAGAAGCAGGCCTCCAAAGATTTTTCTGCCGGTCCTTACCAGACGTCGCCGCGCGTGGCCGAGACCCCCAACCGAGACCCGAGAGGTGGCTTGAAATACAGCAAATCTTTCGGTGACATGTATATCGACTGCAAGGGCATCAGTCTGGAAAACATCGAGGTCTCATCATTCATGGGCGATATTGAGCTTAAGCTGCACGGCGGAGCTTTATCGCGCGGGTTGAACCGAATCGTGATATCGGGATTCATCGGCGACGCCAGGGTTTATCTCCCAAAAGGCATGGCCTTTTTCACCCAGTGCTCCAATTTCATCGGCGACATTGACCTGGAGGACAAGCGCACCTCCGGATTCAGCAATAATGTAGAAATGCGCTCGGTGGACTATGAATCCGCCGAGTCGAAAGTCTATATCGCCATCAACAGTTTCCTGGGAGATATCCGGGTAAGAATCATGTAGCACGTGTCGGCTACAGGATATACCGGCTCAGGTCTTCGTTTTCGACAATTCCAGCCAGACGTTTCTCCACCATCTTTTCCGTGATGGATATCTTCTTCCTCTTTTGGGGAGGTTCGAACAAAAGATCCTCCAGAAGAGTCGTCAGAACGGTGTGCAACCGCCGGGCACCGATGTTTTCTCCCTCGGTGTTGACCCGTTCGGCGTACTCGGCGATTTTCTTGATGGCATCGTCGGTAAAGGTCAACTGAACACCTTCCGTAAACAGCAGGGCATGGTACTGCTTTACCAGAGCCGCTTTTGGCTCGGTGAGAATTCGGCAGAAATCCTCGGCGGTGAGAGAATCTAACTCGACGCGGATGGGGAAGCGTCCCTGCAGTTCGGGAATCAGGTCAGCCGGTTTGGCGGTGTGAAAAGCGCCGGCGGCGATAAAGAGAATGTGATCAGTGTGGACCAGGCCGTACTTGGTCATCACACCGCAGCCTTCAACGATCGGCAGGATATCGCGCTGAACGCCCTCGCGGCTGACGTCGGGTCCGGTGCGGCCGTCGCCGCCGACAATCTTGTCGATCTCATCGATAAACACGATGCCGGATTCCTTCACCCGTTCGAGCGATTCGGCTATCACCTCATCCATATTGACGAGCCGGTTAAGTTCCTCATTAAGCAGAAACCGACTGGCATCTTTGACCGACATCTTGCGCCTTTTGGTCTTCTGGGGAAGCAGCCCGGAGAACATCTCCTGGAAGTTCACCCCCAATTCTTCCATGCCCATTGGTGAGAAGATTTCCACTATGGGAAACTGGTTGTCCTGGGCTTCGACCTCGACCTCTCGTTTGTCCATTTTTCCGGTCAGAAGTTTCTCTCTGAGCTTTTCACGCGTCTTGCTGATCGAGGCGGCGTCGGTTTTTTTGAGCCCCTGCGGCTCGATCTGTTTGGGCATGGGCATCAGCAGCAGGTCGAGAAGTCTCTCGACGGTGTTGGCTTCAGCCTTGGCCTGCAGGCCCCGTGATTTCTCCGTCTTTACCATATTCACGGAGATATCTACCAGGTCACGCACCATCGACTCGACATCCCGGCCGACATACCCGACCTCGGTATATTTGGAGGCTTCCACCTTGATAAACGGCGCCCCGGCCAGGTCGGCCAGCCGCCGGGCGATTTCGGTCTTTCCAACGCCGGTGGGGCCGATCATGATGATGTTGTTGGGCATGATTTCCTCGCGCAACCCTTCCGGAGCGTTCTGGCGCCGCCAGCGATTGCGAAGGGCGATAGCCACCGACTTCTTGGCGTTATCCTGTCCGATGACGTATTTATCGAGTTGCTCCACGATTTCCCGTGGAGTCGGGTAGTCATTGTTCATCTTAGAGAGTTTCCACAGTAATATTGTGATTGGTGTAAACGCATATATCCGCGGCGATCTTCATTGCCTTTAGGGCAATCTTATCCGCCGTCAGTTTGGGATTAGCTTGTTTGAAAGCACGCGCCGCCGCCAGGGCGAACGGCCCGCCGGATCCGATTGCGATGATGCCGTCGTCTGGTTCGATTATATCCCCGGTGCCACTAACCAGGAAGATGTGTTTTTTGTCGGTCACGGCTATGATAGCTTCGAGATTTTTCAGCATCTTGTCGGTGCGCCATTCCTTGGCCAGTTCAACGGCCGCTTTGGGAAGATTACCGGAGTATTCTTCCAGTTTCTTATCCAGCAATTCATAGAGTGCCAGGGCGTCGGCCGCGGTTCCGGCAAAACCGGAAAGGATTTTGCCGTCGTTCATTTTGCGAATCTTGACGGCCGTTGATTTCAATACGGTGTCGTCAAAAGATACCTGGCCGTCGCCGGCCATCGCCGCCTTTCCCTTATATATCAAACCGATAATTGTCGTTGCACGGTATTTCATGTTCATCTCCCTATTTATTGGAACCGGACCTGGGATGAGCCGTCTTGTACACTTTCTTCATCGCTTCCGCGGTGACGTGCGTGTATTTCTGCGTCGTCGACAAAGACGCATGTCCCAGAATTTCTTTGATAAGCATCAAGTCGGCACCGTTCTCCAACAGATGGGTGGCGAACGAATGCCGCAGGGTGTGTGGTGTAAAATCGAGACCGCCCGCGCGTCCGAATTTCTTAACCAGCCGATCAATGGACCGAACCGACAGCGGCAGGCCGTCGCGGTTCAAAACCAGATTCCGGGTGGTAGCACCCTTGGTCTGAACGAGTTGCCGGCGCAGGGGCAGATACCTTTTCAAATCATCGAGGGTGGTTTCACCCATCGGCACCTGTCTGATTTTGTTACCTTTGCCGATGACGGTCATCATCCCGGTGTTTAAGTCGATATCGCCGAGTTTGATATTGGCCAGTTCCTCACGCCGCATTCCGGTCGCGTACAGCAGCGCTATTATCAGATAGTCACGCAGATAGAAATAGCCCTTGTTGCCGGCCTGGGGCACGGCGGGGTTCAGCAGCCGGCTGGCTTCGGCCTGGCTCAGAAAATCGGGGAGCGCCGCCGCATATTTCATTTTGGGCAGTTTGAAAATGTACTCCTTATAGCGCCGATGTGGCGAGAGGTATTTCTGGAAGCTGGAAAGCGAAGCCAGAAAACGGGCCAGGGACCGGTTCGAGACGTTTTCGTCCGAGCGCTGCCGTAAAAACACCCGCAGCAGGAGCGGATCATTTCGAACGGTGCCGGGCAATTCCCGGTATTTCTCATCCAGAAACGAAACCCAGCGGTCGAGGTCGCGCCGATAGGCCTCCACCGTTTTGGCCGAGTAGTTCTTTTCCGCCGAGATCGTAGTCAGAAAGTTTTCCAGTCCTTTGCGCAACATGGTGAAATGTTATCAAAAAACAATCGCCGGGTCAATCAGTTTGACCATAAGACAGAGAAACCCTGTCTTTTATGTAATTAAGACAATTACCTGAATTGGGAGTGCCTGAAATGGGTCTCAGCTACGAAGACGTGGCCGATTCGGTCGGTTCCTCGACCATTTCGTGCTTGCATTGCGGGCAGCGCATGAAGTCGCCCTTGACCTTGGAGGTCTTGGCGACCATGAAGTGGAAACCGCAGACCGGGCATTTCTTGTTAACCGGCATATCCCAACTGGCGAAGTCACATTTCGGGTACTTGGAACAGCCGTAGAAAAGGCGCTTGCCGCGTGTTTTCCTTTCGACCAGTTCACCGGTGCAGCCTTCCTTCGGGCACTTGATCCCCAAAGTCAGCGGCTTGGTGTTTTTGCATTCGGGATAGGACGAACAGGCCAGAAAGCGGCCGAATCGCCCGGTTTTCACCACCATGGGCGAATTGCACTTTTCGCATACCTGGTCGGTCTGCATTTCCGCTTCCTGACCCGGAAGCGGTTTGGCATTTTTGCAGGCAGGGTAATCGGAACAGGACAAAAACCGTCCGTTCCGGCCCCATTTGATGACCATTTCTTTGCCGCACTTGTCGCAGATGATATCGGTCTTCTCGACCATCGACTCTTTGATTTCTTTCTGCTTTGTCTGCAGGACTTCGAAATCCTTCGCGAACGGCGTATAGAATTCGTGCAACACCTTAATCCAGTCATCTTCGCCGTCTTCGACCAAGTCCAGTTCCTTTTCCATATTGGCGGTGAAGGCGACATTAAACAGGTCGGGGAAGCTCTGGACCAGAATCTTGTTAACGGCCTGACCCAGATCCGTCGGTGCGAGCTTTCTCTCTGAAAGCTCCACGTATTTTCTATCCCTGATGGTTGAGATGATGGTCGCGTACGTTGACGGACGGCCGATACCATCCGCTTCCAACTGCTTGATCAGCATAGCTTCGGAAAAACGGGCCGGCGGCTTGGTGAACGACTGGTTAGGCGTGAGTTCCACAAGCGAGAGCTTCTCGCTCTCTTTCAGCTTGGGCAGCTTGGCCACGCCGAATTCGCCGTTGCCGTTTTCGTCCGGTTCCTTCTCTTCGTGATACAACTTCAGGAAGCCATCGAAATTCAGGTTCTGCGAGGTAACGCGGAAAAGGAAGCGGCTGGCTTTGATGTCAACCGTCAGAACGTCGAACTTGGCCGCCTTCATCTGCGAAGCTACGAAGCGGTTCCAGATGAGAGTGTACAGCTTGAGTTGCTGGGGCGTCAGATGCTTCTTGACCTTTTCCGGCGTCATGTCCATGTTGGTCGGGCGAATTGCCTCATGGGCATCCTGGGCGCCTTTTTTCTTGCCATAAGATATCGGCTTGGCGGGCAGGTAGTCATCACCATAGGAGGATTTAATAAAGCCGCGTACCGCGTTGAGAGCCTCATTGGAGATTCTCACCGAATCGGTACGCATATAGGTGATTAGTCCGACCGCCCCCTGCTTGCCAATTTCGACACCTTCATACAACTGCTGGGCCAGCATCATGGTCCGCTTCGGCGTGAATCCAAACGCTTTCGCAGATTCCTGCTGAAGCGTGGAGGTGATAAACGGCGCCAAAGGCTTGCGGCTGCGGGTAGTCTTCTTAATGGATTCAACGGTATAGTCGGCTTTCTTAAGCTCCGCGAGGTATTCTTTAACTTCCTTCTCAGAGCCGATCGTAATCTTGTTGGCCCCATCGGTCCCGGCCTTGACCACGGTTTTGTCCTCAATCTTGAACAGGCGGACCGAAAATGACTCGTCGCGCGATGTCTTCAACTGGGCCATGATCTGCCAGTACTCTTCCGCATTAAAGGCCGTGATAGCCTCTTCGCGTTCGCAAACAAGGCGCAAGGCGACCGACTGGACTCTGCCGGCCGAAAGATTTCGGGCGATGGTTTTCCACAGGAACGGCGAGACAGTGTAGCCGACAATCCTGTCCAACACCCGGCGGGCTTGCTGGGCGTTGACCAGGTTCATGTCTATTTGACGGGGGTTCTCGATAGCGTCAAGCACCGCCGATTTGGTGATCTCATTGAAAGTGACCCGGACGATATTGGCCTTACTGCCATCTTTGAGGCTGTTGGCAACATGCCAGGCAATGGCCTCGCCTTCACGGTCAGGGTCGGGGGCCAGGTAAATGGTGTTGGCTTTCTTGGCCGCTTTCTTCAAGGCCGTAATAATCTTCTCTTTGCCGCTAATCACCTCGTATTTGGGCTCGAAATCATTTTTGACATCCACGCCGATTTTGGATTTAGGCAGATCAATAATGTGGCCGACGGTGGCCAGGATATTGAAATCGTCGCCGAGAAATCGAGCGAGAGTCTTGGTTTTGGTTGGTGACTCGACTATGAGAAGGTTCTTTGCCATTGACTACCCCATGCTGACCTGAATTTGAACAATTTATATATTACATCGAATTTGTGCGCTTAAACTTAACCTTTCCATCCAAAAGATCTTTGAGCGCCACCATACTAATTTTGCGGGCCTCCAATTCAACCATGGGGTCTTCTTCCAGTCGCTCCAGTTTCTGGATGCGCTCGGTGTTGAGGCGACGCGAGTGCTGCGAGGCAATAATCACTGCCTCGTAACGGTTTAAGCCGAGTTTTCTAAGATCTTCTCCTGATACTACTTTCATTTAGGCTCCTCCTATTATGAGCAACTATACTTAACCAACTATTTTCCGTATTTGTTCCTGGCGGAGCTTCTCGCTCCGGCAGAAGTGACAATTGATTATACTCAGGACCTGTTTTACGGCCTCATCCAGGTCATCATTAATAACGACGTATTCGAACTGCCGAAACTGCCTCATCTCTTTTTTGGAGTTCTCAAACCGGACTTTCAATTGCTCACGGGTTTCGGTTCCGCGGGCCTTGAGCCGTCGCTTTAAAGCGGCAATCGACGGGGGCAGGATGAAGATGGTAATCGCCTCGGGATAATCCTTTTTGAGTTTTAGCGCACCCTGGTAATCGACATCCAAAAGCAGCACACCGCCACCTTTCAGGGTCCGGTCAATGGTGTCGCGTGGAGTTCCATACTGATAAAGGTGTACTTTGAAATGCTCCGCAAAGGCGTTGCGCGCAAACATCTTACTGAATGTATTGTCGTCCACGAAAAAATACTCACGACCGTGCCTCTCGCCTCGGCGTTTCCTGCGAGTCGTGTAAGAAATAGAGAATTTCCAGCCGTTTTTCTTACGTGACGGACTGAGCAACCGCCTGCAGATGGAAGTTTTGCCACCGCCGGAGGGCGAGGATATAATGACGATTTTTCCCGGTTTTTCAGGCTTCATTAGTAGTCCGGATTGTGACGAACCTATTCAACGTTCTGAACCAGTTCTCTTATCTTCTCGATTTCATTCTTGATTGATATGGCTTCCGATGAGATTTGGTAGTCCGATGCTTTCGAGGCAATGGTGTTGGC
>JAUXCD010000016.1 GCA_030619085.1 Candidatus Zixiibacteriota bacterium | reverse complement strand
GCCTCGGCAATCTCCACGTATGGAATCTTGATAATCTTGCTGATCTCGCGGTACACATCATCGTTGAGATGACCGACCTGGCGGTAAGCCACCGTCAGCGCCGGCAGGACGGCCGACTTACGGTGCGGGTATCGCGCTGCCTTATCTTTAATCTTCTTGATTGATTCTTCCGAGAGTATCATCTGTCTACTTCTCCCAGCACGATATCCGTTGACCCGATAGCGCACACCACGTCGGCAAACAGCCCACCCTCCACCAGCTTGGGCAGGGCCGCCAGATTGACAAAACTGGGCGGTCTGACCCGGACCCGGTTGGGCTTGTTGCTACCGTCGGATGATATATAGAAACCAAGCTCTCCCTTCGGCGACTCAATACCCTGGTAGACGGCGCCGAACGGAGATTTGAAACCTTCAGTGATAATCTTGAAATGGAATATCAGCGATTCCATCTTAAAAAGGATGTCTTCCTTGGGCGGCAGAACCACGCCCGGAACATGCGCAAGGTACGGTCCCTCGGGCATACCGTCGATAGCCTGCTCGATAATGCGCAGCGACTCGCGAATCTCTTTCAGGCGCAACAGGTAGCGGTCGTAGGCATCGCCTTTTTGACCCAGCGCCACCTCGAAATCGAAATTCTCATAGCCCGAATAGGGGTTATCTTTGCGAAGGTCATGATTGACGCCGCTGCCCCGAAGCATCGGCCCGGACAGCCCGTAATTGATGGCGTCTTCGGCCGAGATGACGGCTACATTCCTGGTGCGATTGATGAATATCTCGTTGCGGGTGAGCAGATTCTCGTAATCGACCAGGCGCTCGGGGATGACCTTAATTATTTCGCGCACCCTCTTGTCGAAATCCGGCGGCAGGTCGTGAGCCAGACCCCCGATACGGATATAAGTGGTCATCATCCGCTGGCCGCCGCAGGCCTCGTAGATATCCAGGATCATTTCTCTTTCCCGGAAAGTGTAAAGCAGCATGGACATCGCGCCCAGGTCAAGAGCGTGCGTCCCCAACCAGACGAGATGTGAATTTATCCGGGTAAGTTCCGCCAGACAGACCCGCGCCCATTTGACTTTTTCCGGGATCTCAATCTCCATCAATTTTTCCACCGCGAGACAAAAACCGAGATTGTTCGACATCGGCGCCAGGTAATCCATCCGGTCAGTGCAGGGAAGAGCTTTGTAGTAAAGCTTATTCTCCATTGTCTTCTCTATTCCCGTGTGCAGATAGCCGACCACCGGTTCGGCCTTGACGACGCGTTCACCGTCGAGTTCCAGTACGACCCGAAGTACCCCGTGCGTGGACGGGTGCTGCGGTCCCATATTGAGGGTCATCTCTTTGCGGGTATTGCTCACTTGATGACCTCCGGTGGATCATCCTTGTTCCAGCTGAACCTCGGCTGCTCCCAGGTGAGCGGAAAATCGCGGCGCAAAGGGTGACCTTCCAGTTCATCGGCGGTAAGAATCTTCTTCAGATTGGGGTGCCCCTCGAATTCAATCCCCATCATATCCCAGACCTCGCGCTCCAGCCAGTCGGCGGCTGCGAAAAGATCGGTCAGCGACCTGATTTTCGGGTTATCGCCCGGCAGTCTTGTCTTGAGGAAGAAACGATACTTGTGTGTTAGAGAATAGAAATTGTAAACGACCTCAAAACGCCCCTTGGCCTCTTCGGCGTGGCCATACCAGTCGACCGAAGTGATATCAACCAGATACCTGACATCAAGCTGGTCGTTGTTGAACAAAGCCTGACAGATTTCCAGCAGGGCCTCAGGTTTGATATAAAACGACTGATCGCCACGGAAATTATCTTCGCTAACGATCGCGTCATCAAACTTGCTGGTCAGGAACTCCCTGAAGCTGTTATGTATCTCGTTGGCCTGTCCCAAAATTCACAAAGTCCTGTTGAACTTAATCAACTCCAGTCGAGCGCAAGGGCATCAGATAGTCTTGCGGCCCCACTCCTCATGTTTACTTTTCAAGGAATCTTTTTCCACCTTGGCATACAGCTTCAGGATTCCATCCATCAACTGCTCCGGACGCGGCGGACAACCGGGAACGTATATGTCCACCGGTATAATTCGGTCCACTCCCTGCAGGACGGCATAGTTGTTAAACACCCCGCCACAGGAAGCACATGCTCCCATTGAGAGAACCCACTTCGGGTTCGGCATCTGCTCATACAGCGTCTTGACCACCGGGGCCATTTTCATCGACACCCGGCCGGCCACTATCATCAAATCCGCCTGTCGGGGCGACGGGCGCATCACTTCCATGCCGAATCGGGCCAGGTCAAAATGAGGCGCAAAAGTCGACATCATTTCAATCGCGCAACAGGCCAACCCAAAACCAAGCGGCCACATCGACCGCTTGCGGGCCCAATTGACCATATTGTCAAGCGACGTTAATATGATTGAATCCGGAATCTTTTCTTCTAATCCCATTTCAGCGCACCACGACCCAAAATGTAGAAATAACCTACCAGCAGAATAATTATAAAGACGATCATCTCGATGAAGCCGAAGGTGCCCAGTTTGTTGGATATCACAGCCCACGGATAAAGAAAGATGACCTCGATGTCAAACAGGATGAACAATATCGCAACCATGTAGAATTTGACCGGGACAGGGTTTTTGGTCGTACCTACGGGAGTCATCCCGCACTCATACGGTTCGGTCTTTTTGCCCATCCGTGTCCGGCGCCCAAATATCAGCGACATACTGACAAGAGCCACGGCCAGCACGGCTGCGACGACCACCAGAAACAGAATTGGGTAAAGCGTCTCAAACACTGTAATTCGCCCATCCTTATAAACTTAATTCAATAACTTTATAGATAATACGAAATGAAGTCAAGTATTTTTGGAAAAATGTGGTATAAACCAGACTGACACGGGGACTTCATGAGGCCGCGCGTAGCCACGCATTCGCTTGCTACTCAGCGACTTAGAATTGTATACTGTATGGGGGATGGGGGTCGCATTTGATACTTACGTCACAAGCGAGCATCAATGGCGGACGACCGCCTGGAAGCTCCCAAACAGCTCATTCTCGGTGAGAACGTAATTTAAATCGGACTGGGCAAATCGACCATAGGCGGTTGACTCCCCGAAGAACTTCAAAGTCCCTTTGGGCGGGTCGATCTCCAACCAACCGCCGCCCTTGATCTGGTAAGCGGCATCATAAATCTCTACTAAATCGGGCTTTTTGACCCATACTGAGGGGATTTCTCTGCGGTTACAGAAGAGGTCAATCAGATTCGCGTGATATGGATAATGAATATAGGAACCGAAAACAAGATTCAGCTCGTCTTCGGTCGCGACGAGAACAAACTTGCAGATTTGCTTTTCCTGAAGTAAAGAAAGATTCGATTCACCTTCATTCAGCAGATTTAGAATCTTTACTTCCAACCAATCAACTCCCGTGTACCTAACGGATGACCCTCACGTGATTGGAAAAGATCCAGCCACGTTTCCCTTTCCATGCCTCCACCCGGTATATGCCCTCCTGCGGGGCCTTATACTCTAACCTATCGGTAAATGTCTCCAGAACCTTTTGCCCGTTATGGATCAAGCGTACCGTGGCCCTCGCCGGAAGTTTCACGTGCAGGTAGGTGTCCTCCGTCCACCGGACCTCTCCGCCACAGGTAGCTTTGACGGAACCATCGGTCACGTAGAACTCAAAACCGGCGGCATCCCCCCAGCGGACATTGGCAAAAAAGAGCTGACATTGGCGAATGGCCTCAAAAAGCTGCTCGCGGGCGACAGCCAGGTCCTTTGCCATCGGCCTATCCATGATGACATAGGTGCGCAGGGTCCGGAAATGCACCTTGTAGGGGAAAATCTCCACCGTGAAGGGACCGACTTTTACAGGAAAAGCATGGGCATCGACCGAAGCTATCCCGGCCGTCTTGCGCACCATGTTCAACTCATCCCACTTCTTCAGAATGCGATCGGTCGGCCCGACCATCGATTTGCGCGGCGAGAAAGACATCAGGAGCTTGTTGAAGCGGGTGAGTTTCTCCATCCACTCCGACATCTGGTTCCACAGTTCAATGCCGGTGTAGCCCTCGACCTCCCAATCCTGCCATGGATAGGGCGGGTACTCCACCAGCTTACTGCGGATTTCATCAGGGTGTGCCATTATCCCCACCGCGCCGTCGGCGGCTCCGGTCGCTACGTAATCACGCGGCGTTAGATCCTGGGAATAGACGCGGGGCGAGCCGAAAATCAAGTAGTGGTGCTTGTCGTCGAGGTCGTTATGCTCGTAGCCGACCACTGCCAGGGTATCGCCGTAGAATCCTTCCTTGCCATTGTCGCGGTTGCTCAAAGTCATGTGGTCGGCAAACATAATGAAGTCCAGACCGACCTGGCGGCCCAGCTCCACCACCTCTTCCAAAGAGCGCGTACCGTCCGATTCGGTGGTATGCACATGGATAGCACCGGCGTAATAATACCACTTCCCTACTCTCTTAGACATGCTTCCCCCCGTGGGTCTGGGGAACTTTGCGGAAAATGAAGAGTCCAATCAATATCATAAACACCAGTGACAGAATTCCTAATTTATAGGGTAGCTTCTCGGCCCAGACAGCGTCCAAACCAAACAAATCGGCTGTTGCCTTGCCCAGCGCCCGGTCAGCATCGAACAGGTAAAGAATCATGGTCCAGATCAGCGGACCAATTACTGCCGCGGCTCTTCCTGAGAGTGAGAAAAGACCGAAAAACCTGCCCAGTTGGTCGCGTGGTACCAGCTCGGCCAGCATCGGACGGGTCGTTGTCCAAAGACCGCCCAGCAGGATACCAACCAAAGACCCAAGAATCCAAATAACCGTCATGTTGTCAGTCATCACAAACATTATCAGCGTGATCGCCCAGCCAAACATGATTCCGTATAGTATACGTTTCAGCGACCAGATTTGGGCAATCCTTCCAATCAGATAGGAGCCGATCACGGCCGACACGGTCGAAATAACCAAAAATAGAGTGATCGCTTCATCCGGCAGACGGAGAACGATGGAGCAGTAGATACCGATATTGAGGATAACCGTGGCTACGGCGTCTTCCACAAAGTAATCGGCAATAAGAAACCTGAGCACCCCGGGATACTTGCGGGTGTGTCTCAGCCCGTCCCACACCTCGCGGTAGGCACCTTTGAAACTGGTCCTGGCCACGGAAGTGACTTTTCGTTCCCTGACCCACCAGAACAACGGCAGGGCAAAAAGCATAAACAGCACGGCTGTCGGGACGAATGAAGCGGTTTTGCCGCCGCCGGCAAGTAAGGGGATATCCAGAGAGAACACCGAGCCGGTGACGAACGGCAGCACCACCAGCATCCCGAAAATCGAACCGACGTAACCCAGGGCGACTCCGACTCCGGATATATACCGCGCCTGACGTCCGTCACTCACCGAGTACAGCAACGAATTGTAAAACGGCTGACCGGCTTCGTATGAGAAATTAGCGATCATAAACAGGATGGCCGTTAAGACAAAGAACTCAGGTGGCACCACGGCCATAAGTCCCACGGCAAGACAGCAGGTCAGCGTGAAAAGAAACAGGAAAATCTTCTTTTTGGTTGAGTGGTCCGACATCGCCCCCAGCGCCGGCAGCAGTACTCCGGCCAGCAGCATCGACAGCGAGAAGGGAATGTCGAAAAAGAGATGGTCTTTCTGAAGGTCCTCGACAATATACCGCTTGAGATAAAGCGAGACGATGTTCATTGAATAGATGGTGTTGGCGAAGTCATAGAGCGACCAACCGATAACATCCCGGCGGAACATCGTCGTAGATTGCTTCATATTCTTACAGACCGAGTTGGTCGGAAATCTTCAGCATCCCGTCGCGCACCAGTATTAGGAACTGATCGAGTTCGAGCCCAAGATTGGAGCAAGCGGCAATATTTTCCCGCGTCGCTCCGGCGGCAAAACGTTTCTCCCCAAAGCGTCGCAGCATGAAACCGCTGTCAATGACGGCCAGCTTTTTGTCCGGATGCATCAGGGCGCACGCCACCAGGAAACCGGAGGTCGGGTCTACGCTGTATAGCGCCCAGTCAAGCGAGCTTTTACACGGTACGTGCCCGGGATGAGCGTGAATGGCATAGAGCATTTCTTCAGGAAGGTTATACTCCCGCAGCCATTCACAGGCGATATAGGTGTGGCGCTTCTCGTCGTCCTTGGTCTCATTGTAATCGAGGTCGTGCAGAAGGCCGGTGAGACCCCACAGCTGGACGTCCTCGCCCAGATGCTCCGCCAGCGAGCGCATACCGGCCTCCACGGCCAGGATGTGCTTGAGCAGATTGTTGACGCCGATCTTCCCTTCCACCAACTTGTAAGCATCTTCACGTGTGATAGATAAATTCTGCATAATCCGAATTAACGAATAACCCTGCTCCAAGTCAAGCTGCGCCGCCGGGCAACGGTCAGTTGAAAAACGTCCAGGTGATACCGTAGTAACTAAAGCGGCCCGGGATGGTTTGGTATTCGCGCGACTCGTAGTTGACTGACAGCATGTTCTGGAACACGTAGTGAAACCGGAAATCCTTGAGGCGGAAGGACAGCTTGGTGTTGACAATCGCCGTCTCCCCCATGTCTTTCCTGGCGTAGCCGTCGTAAAGCCCGGTTACCACGATCTCGCTGTAAGCAAACAGATGCATCAGCTTCTGCACCCAGTACACGTGCAGTTCCAGCCCCGAGAACAATTGATACTCCGGCTGATAGGCTCCCAAATCGTATTTCTCAAAATCTATATAATGGTAGGCACCGCCGGCGCTGAATTTGACAAAATCTCCGAGACTGACAGTTTGCCTGAGCGTTGCGTTGGCGAAATCGATATCGGTGTTGACCGGCGAAAACAGGATGACGTCATATAGCGCACCGCCGATCCCGCGCTGCCATTGAATACCGTCGAACAGCCTACCCCCGGTCAGGGTCAGGTTAAGACGGTTTCTGAGCGTGCCGTATTCATACGTCACGCTGCCGACAAGTTGCTTCTCCGGCGTCAGGTCCGGATTGCCCTCGTCGGCGTATGGAAGTTCGCTGCTCTGGTAGATGACGGCCTCCTGGTAGAGCTTGTGCAGTTCGTGAAGCGTCGGTTCCAGGTGCGCATACCCCAGCGACAGCGACAGCAACGACCGGTCTGTCTCTCTCATGTATTGCACGGCCGCTGATGGCAGGAAGTCAAAATCTTCCACGTACCGGCCGCCGACACGGGCCGCCCATCGCCCTGGCCGTCCGGTGTGAGCCACGCCGAGTGAGAACCCGCCATCGATTCGATCAAAGCTGTTGAAGCCCTGGTCATATTCGATCTGATTGCCGTAAATTCGGGCCTGATACATGGAGGAACCTCGCACCCACTCCCTCACGCCAAAGGCACCGTGGCCGGTGATATTGAAGCGAGTGCGGTAGAATAAGGTCGTGTAGGAACCCTGCCGAAGGTGCTGATAGCCGATCTCCGAGCGCGTGGTGGTGTCATCGTTCTGGAATTCAAAGCTCACCGTCAGGTTGCGATCGAACCTCTCTCTCGGGATGAGTTTTCCCGGTGCGTTCTGCCTGATACTGATATGCCCATTGCGATTGTATAACTGTCCCTTTACGCGCAGCGCCGTTTTCACGCCCATCGGGAAATACGCGTCACCCCAGTAATGGTAAGCATCATCATCGTTTAAGAGCGACAGTCCGTCCGTGGCACGGTAATCGATAGACAGGTCAAGCTGCCGTCCGCTGTCGAAGTTTTTGGAATAATGGCCCCGCGTGTAGGCATAGCCGAACGACCCTTTGTCGGCCAGGATACCGCTCACCGATTCGGATGTTTCCGGATCGGCCGGCATGGCAATCGCCGATGCCAGCATCTCCTGTCCGCCGAAAAGATAACCGGTTGCCCCCGGCATTATATAGACGGCATCGTCGGCGCCAGTCGGGAAGTCATTCATGTCATATGATCCATCCGGCTCCGGCATATGCTCAAACGGCCGCAACGGCATGTCCTTGATCAGGTAGTTGAGCCGGCCGCCCGGCAGGCCGAACGGCTGGACGGTCTTGCGCATGGGGGTCAACTGGTGCTCGAGGATGAGAAATGTGGGATCGGACCGAAAATAGTCGCCGGCATCGTTGTAATACGACTGCTGCACCTGCGGCATGCGGTTCATTCTCTCCGACGCGAAGTAGGCCATCAGCGTATCGAAATACGAGATCGGTGTCTGGTGTTTTTGCCGGCTTTTTACAAATTCATCATAACGCTCTTCAAAACTGCCGCCCTGCACTCCAATCGAGTCCACCGCCATAGAGTCCGCAGCCAGCGAGTCGACCGCGGTGGAGTCGGTTATGGTGCTGTCCTGAGGAGGTATTGTGAAAGTGGAATCAGTATCGTCGGCTGCTTGAAGCGTCGGCAGCAGGAAGATCAGAAATACGAATGTAAGACAGTGCTTGTTCATTCAGTTTAGCCAGAAGGGTTTTCCCTGACATATAAACGCACGGCGACCTTGAAAAGCAACGGGAAAATGACCGCGTTAAAGCCCAATGAAACGACCGTCCACAGCATACCCGCCACAAAGCGCGGCCAGAAAGGCTGAAAGACCCAGGCATCGACAAAATTCACCGGGATGTAAAACAGTAGCGTGCAGGCAATCGAACTCAGGACCAGAATGACTATCCGTCGCGCCGAGGACCATCGCTGCCAGTCCGTACATCTAAGCCAGGCACCGACAACGCCGCCGGCCGAGGCCCCGAGCATCTGGGCCAGCATGATCGGGGGAACCGCCATCCCATATGGGTTAAAGGCTGTCCAGAGACCCATCCCGATGAGTCCGACCAGCATTCCGGGCACCACGCCCCAGAGGAAACCGGCCACAAAGACAATAAAGAATATGAAATTCAGATTGGGGAAATAGGATGTTCCCCATGACAAGACATATATCAGAGCTGAAAACAGGGCAATTCGAGTGATAAGCCGCAGCCGAATCATCGAATAACAGCCACCTTTGCTGTCTTCTCAGCCAGAAGCGTGCCGTCCTCGGCGGACGAGTACATGCGCGCCAGGATGAGATAGACGCCCGACGACACCTCGTCTCCGGCCGCATTGTTCATGTCCCACTCAGCCTCCCACAACACTGTCCGGTCATTGCCCAGATAGACGTTGATGGGATCAACAGCCACCACCGTATCGATAAATCGAACATATTCGCCGGCGACATTGTAAATATCCATGGTGATGCGCGGGAAAATAGTGACATAGTCGCTGACGTTATCGGTCGGCACCTGGTACTGAATTTTCAGGCTCTGGTTGGTCATTTTCGATACCACGGCCGGATTGGGATAGGCCACCAGCAGTTCCGCCGGGACATTGCGGGCGTTGTAATCGATCAGTGACTCGCGAAGGCTGTCGACCAGTCCCTCCCTGACAGACATGCCTATCTCTTTCGGCGTACCGCGCCGAGCCATCGTGTCATAGTTGTAGTAGGCCCGATAATGCGATGCCGGGGTGAGCACAAGGGTTGCCGATCGGAAATTCTCGGGGTTCGGTATCTGGATGCGGATGGAGTCCCGCACTACCCAATCGGATACGATAAACGAGTCGCGAGCGTTCTCCAATTGCAGCAACACGTTCACCCCCCAGGGCTGCGGGAAGGAGAGATCAAAAGGCAGTATCGCCGAATAAACGGAATCTTCCATAATAGTGTCATAGGCAGTGATAACGGTGTCGATCAGTGAACCCATGCCGTCGTCATAGAGAAAACGAGTGCCGTTGAGATCGACCAGTTCCACCAGGCTATCCTCCCAGAGCGTATCGACATTCATCCAGACACTATTGTCTGAGAGGCCCTGCTCAATTATGACCGCATCGAACATTCGGGAGGAATCGATGCAGACCGAATCGATACAACACTCAAGCGGATTGCCGATGCAGTTGGCGGTGTCGTATTCCAGACACAGAAAGATGTTGCAGGCCCAGTAGGTTGTGTCAACAATGCCCAGCGAGTCAAAAGAGAGAGAACCGTTCTGGATATCGAGCCCGTAGGAGTGTCGTTGAAAGGCTTGCAGCTGATCCAGTTTGATATAGGCAGCACCCATATGATCAGGATTGTAAGGATTGTCTGTGTACAGAAGATACGGCAGGTCATCCACCACCAGGAACCTGAAGTTGGGAATGGCCGGGTAGTTTTCCCCATCGGAGAACCCGACAGAGTCGGGGGCCATATCCGAGCGAAGGCCGGTGAAGAAGTTCCAAACCGCGTATTCTCCAAAGACTTCCGGCAGGACACTGGTGTCAGGTCGCGGCGTTCCGAAATAGATCACATCAAGAGTGCTATCCAGAGCATCCAGGAAATTGGGCCCCGGCAGATTCCCACACATCGTCCAAATATCGCGGATAATATCACTGCCGAATTTCTCCGAGAGAAAGATGGGGAAAACCACCGCTCCGTATGGGTGCAGGTCACCATAGGTCACAAATTGCTGAATTGATAGACGTGGATCGTCATAGTAATAAGGTAGGTAGAAGTAATAATCGTTGATATCGTCGTACATCTCATCTTCCATCCATACCGCTGACATTTCCATCCAGTAGCGCCGGTCAACAGCAGTGCCGTAGATTTCATACTCACGGTAATCCATACCGAATTGGACGGCGTGGAAAAACTCGTGGGCCGCCGTCACCCTCACTGCGTCCAGCGGACGGTCTTTGTATGCCGCAATTCTCTGGAAATCGTTATCCAGCTCTATGTAGGAATTGATCGAGTATACGGTAGGGTCGCCCAGCCGCGGATCATCGGAAGTCGTGTAGCCGTAGGCAGTCTGGTCAACATCGCGAAGATAGACGTCGTACTTGCTGTCGCCGCCGGCCACCGAGTCATCGGGTGGTACGCGATATCCCAGGTCATCGATGATATGATGATACACGCTGTCGAATATGATCGCCACGCTCTCGACATAGTCCGGGACACCGTCACCATCGGAGTCCTTGTCCGACTGATACACGGCGTTGGAATCGGATTTGGTGTAATGAATCTTGAATAGATTGTCCGGGCTGTCGTACGACAGGGGAAGTGCCGGTCGGCCAAAGACCGCCAGTCCCATGGAGCGCATGAGGTCTTTATCCAGCAAATGCCGGTTCTGGGCAAAATCCATGGCCACGGACATACCGCACTTCAGGGGAATATGCTCCTCGGCGTGCTGCACATGATCGAGAGCAAACGATTCGGGAATCCTGCTGCCCTGCCCGGTAAGATTCATGTAGTTGGTGATTATCTCAATCTGTCTTTCGACCGACAGAGTTTCGGCTGTCGACGCCTGAGTGGTCGCCAGCAAAAAAACCAGTGCTGCTGCAAAAATAGATCTCAATCTCATTCTCTTCTTCTTTGGGCTGCGGTTTCAATCTTTTCCAGACATTCCAACGGTACCTTCTGGGAGCCTATATCACCGAATCGTCCCTCCCGGCCGTGATAGTCGGAACCTCCGGACACCAGCAATCGGTGGCGATCCGCCAGATGCTTGAGGCGGTCAACATCGGCGCGACTGTGGAAGGGATGGAAGACCTCGATACCATCCAGGCCGAGATCCACTAACATCTCCAGATGCCGGATTCTATTTTCAATAATGGGATGTGCCAGTATGGCGACGCCGCCGGCCTGGTGGATCAGGTCAATGGCTTCGGTCGGACTGAAATTCGCTTTGGGCACGTAAGCCGGCTTACCATCGCCGATATACCTGGCAAAAGCTGATTCGTAGGTAGGTACCGCTCCGGCTCGAGTGATTGCCTCGGCCACGTGCGGCCGACCGATCACCGTTCCCACGGCGCCTTCCTCTACCTGCTCAAACGTAATCTGCACACCCATATCATTTAGTTTTTCAACCATCCGACGGGCCCGCTGGTTCCGATTCTTCTGGAAATCTCTGAGAGCCTGGTTAAAAGCCTCATGGTCGGGGTCAAAACAATAGGCCAGAACGTGCACATCGTCTTGGTCGAATGATACCGATAATTCCACACCCGAGACCAGTTTTGGGTCACCCTCGACCAGTAATACCCTGATTGCCTGATATCCCTTGAGGGTATCATGGTCAGTTATGGCGAAAGCCGCCAGTTTTTTCTGCCGGACAGCCTCGATCAATTGCTCAGGAGAAAGCAGCCCATCGGAAAAGTTGGTATGTATGTGCAGGTCGATTCGATTGTCCATCTACAGTTTGCTTTCGACCAGTTCCTTAACACGTACCGCTGCGGCCTCAGTCTCTTTGCGGATTGAGGCTACCTCGCTCTGAAGATTGGCGGCAAAGCCCTTATCATCGATCGAGGTCAGGTTAATCCTCACGTTATAACCGGCACCCTCCACGGCCGCCGAGGCCATCAGGGCGGCCACCCCGGCATCGGTGATGGAGTTCTCGTTACCCTTCGCTGCCACCGTCTCCGCCAGAGACAGAACTTCCAGCGATTTCTTCATTACCGTCAGAGGTACACTGGCCGCGCCCTTGGTCGCGGTCTGGATTGCCTCTGTCCGCGCCGCCTGCTCTTCATCGGTGCTCTTGGGCAAACCGAAAGCATCCATAACCCGGTTGAAGGCTTCCTTGTCGGTATCGATAAGTTTGGTGAGTTCTTCGCGCAGTTTGTCCGCCTTGTCCCGGACATCGGTCAGTTCGTCTTTAACACCGGCGTATTTCTTCTTACCTACCGTCAGCCGACACACCATCGCCGACAACGCCGCCCCCAGGGCTCCCGCCGATGCCGCCACCGAACCGCCACCGGGCGCGGGTGAGGACGAAGCCACCTCGTCGTAGAACGACTCACCGGAACCGGCGCCGCCATAGGCACCGGCCTCCCGAAGTTTCTCTTCGAGTACCTGGGCCTTGCTGAAATTCTCCAGCCTCAGGTAGAACTCACCAACGTCGAGCATGGCATCGTTGGGTACCAGGCCGATGACTTCCGACGACGTAACATTGACGCCGTAGCGGGCCGCTTCGGATTTGATAGTCTCGACTACCCGGAAGATCGGCGTCTTGGTGTACTCGACCAGATTCATGGAAATCTGCACCTGGTCGCGTTCTTTTATTTCAAAGCCGAGCGCCTTGACAAAGCGATAGCCCCCCTTGAGACTGCGAACGGCATCGGCGATCTTGTCGGCAATCCATTTCTTGTTGGTGTCCAAATAAACATTGAACGCCACCAGCGGAAACCGCACGCCGATAGCAGTCGAGCCAGCTTTGAGATTCATTTTGGCCGGACCGTAATCCGGTTTGCGGGCGGGGTCGGTTTCAATGCTATCGCGGATACCCTCGTACTCGCCCTGTCTGACTTTCGCCAGATTCCTGCGACTGGCTTTAGTCCGGGCATCCTCGTAGAGGTAAACCGGGATTTGAAGCTCTTCCCCCACGCGCTTGCCCAGTTTATTGGCCAGTTCGATGGCATCTTCGATAGTTACATCACTGAGGGGAATAAACGGGCACACATCACAGGCGCCCATCCGGGGATGTTCGCCGGTGTGCGTCTGCATATCTATCAGTTCGGCCGCCTTCTGGTAGCCCAGAAAAGCAGCATCAACGACTACATTGGGATGTCCCACAAACGTGACCACGGCCCGGTTATGGTCGGCATCCATTTCCTTGTCAAGCAGGGTGATGCCGTCAACAGAAGTGATAGCGGCGCAGATAGCGTCAAGTACCTCGGGACGACGTCCTTCTGAGAAATTGGGAACACATTCGACTAGCTTGGCCATTTCGACTCCACAGGTTGCTTAATTATCAAATCTCTTTTTCAGCCCCCACGCCAGCAGGGGAATCATAATCTCGTGGTGACCGACAAAGTTGAAGCCCTTGCCGGCTTTGAAGGTCGGCCGCGCTACCACGTTGACCATCGGCCGATAATGACTGATCATATCAAAGTTCGCCGTTGTCAGTTTACCCGCTGAACCGGTCATGTTGCGGGCCACCGTCAGCGCTTTCAGGAAGACCTCGGGCAGGATAACGGCAGACCCGACGTTGGCGATCACGCCGCCGGTATCGAGAGAACCGCAGATACTGGCCAGGATTCTAAAATCGATATGGGATGCCACGGCCACTTTGGCGGCATCGTAACTGGGGTGCTGCGCTACGATATCGGTGCCGATACCGGCGTGCACTGTCACCGGAAGGCACAGCTCCTGCGCCACAGCGAACATCGACAGTGCCCGGTGTTTGGCGTCCTTTTCGTTAATGTAACGGCCGCAAGCCTCGCCCAATCCGATGTTATCCCCGGCGGCCAGGTTGCATACGTCGGCAAACGCATCCGCGGTCTCGACCACCATGCCGAAACTGCCGTCCTGCAGACCAGCCTGGACGTCTTCCGACGTCCCCCCCCAGAAGGCCAGTTCCAGGTCATGAATGATACCGGCGCAATTGAACGAAAGGCCGGTTACGATCCCCTTCTGCATGAGCTCGATGAATATCGGGGACAAGCCAACTTTGATCGTGTGGGCACCCAGCATCATATGAAATGGCAGTTCAGCGCGGCGCGCCTCGACCACCAGGGCGATAAATTCATTCAGGTCGAGCGCCTTGAGGAAACGTGGCAGGGACTCGAAGAAATCCTCGCCGCTGTTATCTTTCACGGGACGGCCGAATGACTCTATCTCCGTCCGGTTCTCTCTGTCAAAATAAGAGTAGGTCTTTACTGCCGACAGGTCAATCGGCCGTGTCTTCTTCGGTCGGGTCATCTCAGAAACTCTCGATTTCACCCAGTTGATAGTCAGTGAGTTCCGCCGAGATGGAACCTACCAGCACCTTGGATTTCATCAGTACCGGCATTTTCAGGCGGTCGTCGGTCATCCAGACTTTGAGATTCCCCTGGTGTTTGAATACACCGACCGATTGCATCAGGGGTTCCACCACGATGCATTGAAAGGTGCCGGCCTCGACCTTGATAACTTCTTTCTTCAGAACTTTCACTTCAAGACTGAATTGCTTGCCATCGGTGAAGTTCTCCAGGTGGAGCGACTTGCCAACCTGGAGGTCCTGCGTGCGGGTATAGTAAAGAATGGACAGGGCATCCTGAACGAAAGGCGGCACCGGGATAGTATCGTTTTGGTAATGGACCACTCCGTTGCGCTGGTCAAAGGTATACATGCGATCAGCCTTGTAACCGCCTTCGCGAAGATTTTTCTCAAAACGCCAGCTAAACAGTCCGATGGCGTCGATAATGGACTCCACCCGGTCTTCCACTTTGAAGAAGGTCGAGAAGAAACTGTTGCTTCGGGCAGTAGTAACCACCTGGTAGCAGGGGCGGTTCTCATATTCGATTAGCCGTGCCACTTCCATGGTGGCGCTGCCGGCGTTGATGAAGCCGTAGTTGATGTCAAAGGTGAGCTTTTCTTTGGTGCCGAACGCAACGTTTTCCACGAAGCGTTCGAAGGGATCACCGGAGGGGGGTTCCTCGGAGATTTCGCCCGATGCCGCCTGCGCGATACCGGTTTCGACGGTCACGAAATAAAACAACGGCAACATCCCCACCACGAACAGGGCCAGTATGATAATTGTCTGTAGTTTGCTGCTAGCTGGCATCAAGCTTCTCATCAATTCTTTTTACAATTTCCTGAACGGACTGGCCGAGATATTCTCCGATCATGAGAAAAGTCTCATTATAGCGATCCAGGGACTGACCGATCGGGTCATCAATGCCCTCACTGTCACCTCCGGGTGTCGGAAATTTTTCAACCAGGTATGTTCGCGCCTTAGCGTCCGACCTCAGTTTGAGAATTTGCTTGTAATGCGAAGGAGTCAGCGCCAGAATCAGGTCCGACTTGTCAATGAGCGCCGGTGTAAGCGGCTGCGACATGTGCCCGGAAATATCACAATCCCAGATTTTGGCCGCCTCGATAGCATAAATGGTGGCGGGAAAACCCGAGGCCGCCCCGGTGCCCGAGGAGATCACCTCGAATTTGCCCGGACGTTCCTTTTCGAGCAGAGTCCTCAGCGCTCCCTGGGCCATTGCCGATCGGCAGGTATTGCCGGTACAAACGAACATTATGACGTATTTCTCACTCATTTATCTCGAGTCCTGTAGCCTCTCTGATACTGTCGCCACTGATAGCTCCCTCTCTGATAATATAAGCAGAAGGGCCGCTGCAATCAACCACCGTTGACGGTAACGAGGTCAGACTGCCACAATCCAGAACCAGATCCACACCGTCGCTGAGAGCGGCGGCGATTTCTTCGGCGGTCTCCAGATCGCCGGTTCCGGAAACATTGGCCGAAGTGGCCGTGACTGGAAACTCCACGTCGCCGATAATACGCTCAATGATTGGCGCCGGCGAATACCTCACGCCGATTTTGCCTTCGTGAACCACCGGCTCCTTCAAATCACAAACCGCCTCCAAAACCAGCGTCAGCGGACCGGGCAGAAATCGGTCAGCGAGGGCTTCGGCTATTTCCGTGCGGCGTCCGTACTCCCATATCATCGCCGCCGACCGTGCAAAAACAGCCGTGGGCAGCGAGGCCGGCCGACCCTTCACGCTATATAGAAGGCCCAACGCCGGGGCAAAATCGGCCCGAGCCAGAAGCCCGTAGCGGGTTTCGGTGGGCGCTACCACCAGTCCACCGGTGCGAAGGACGCTCACCGCCTTGGCCACCAACTCGTCCTGCGGTTTATCATAATCGATCGGGGTAAGTAGCCTACTGGTCATCGGTGCCATAACCTTCGTCGTAGTAGGTGGTGTCATAGTAAGTGGTGTCCTCAAACTGGTAAGGGTATTCATCCTCGTATAGTGGCGCGGCTTCTTTCACCGCGACATTCACCATTACCACCCAGCCCGTGGAGTAGCCGGCCGCCCTGACCCGTGGCAGATAATCCTCGGCATCTTCGCGGTTGGCAAAACTTCCCACCCTAACCTTAAAATTGGGCACCTCGTAGTCGATATAGACCGGACGATCAAAAATCTCTTCGGCGATCCTGACAGCCTGACGCGCCTCCCCGTAAAGCTTGCTGGTAAAAACCTGTATCCGATAAGCCTGGCTGTTGAGCGTATCTACTTGATCCGGAAGGTTGGTGATTTGAGCCGACTTCTCAGCGGCGGCGCTTGTGTCGGAATCCACCAACAGGGTCTTTCCTCTGATCTCCCCCGTCCGGGGATGCGTCTGGGAAATAATCTCGTTATCGGCTGGCAGTTCCAGAGGGTCAAAACCGCGACTGTCGACCGCCGTCTCAACCGGCGTTTCCGAGATATCGACCTGTTTTTTCTGCGGACCCATGCAAGCCGCCACAAGGAAAATAAGCAGACCCGCAATCAATCCAGCGGAACTAAGAGTAATGTTTCGTTTTCTCATCTTCAGAAATCTTCGCCAGTAGGTCCTTGATTCGGTCAACCTGTGTTTTGTGAACGACCAAAGTGATATTGTCGGAGCGAACCACCACCAGGTCGGAAACCCCCAGGCAGGCAATAATGCCTTCACTGTCATTATACACAGTGGTCTCGAAGGTGTCCAGTACAACCGTCTCGCCGACCAGGACATTGTTGTCCCTATCCATGCTCTTGTAACGTTCCAGCGCCAGCCAGCCGCCGATATCATCCCAGATGATGTCTCCCTTGATGGTGAGGACATTGTCCGCGTGCTCCAGAACGGCGATATCTATCGAAAGTGATTCCACCCTTTCATAAAGTTCGATACGCGCCTGAGGTTCGCCGGGAGTGTCTATGGTCTCCGCGTATTTCATTAACTCGCCGTGCAACACCGGCTGGCACCGCTTAATAGCCTTGAGAATAGACTCCGCTGACCAGAGAAACATACCGCTGTTCCACAGGTATTTGTGACTGTAGAAATACTCGCTGGCTACGGCTGGTTTCGGTTTTTCCGTGAAGGCCGCCACCTCGTAAACAACGTGACCTTCCTGCTGCCGATAGACATCGCCCATCTGGATATAGCCGTATCCCGTTTCCGCCCGCGTGGGGACGATGCCGATTGTCACCAACCGATCTTCGACGGCGGCGATATCGGCGCCGACTCTGATGATATTGAGCAATTTCTCCGCCGGACGGACAAGGTGATCGGCCGATAGCACCACCATCACGGCCTGCGGGTCTTGTCTCTGTAAATGAACCGCCGCCAGACCGATGGCGACAGAGGTGTTGCGCCCCCGGGGTTCACCCAGAACATTGTCCTTGTCGAGGTAGTCGATACTGTCGGATATTAACGGACACATATCCTCGCCGGTGACGATCAGGATGTTTTCTTTCGGAATCAGCGGTAATACCCTTTCAATCGTCTCCTCAAGCATTGTTTTGTCGGAGGTGAGTTTTAGAAATTGTTTGGGACGATTAGCACGCGACAGAGGCCAGAATCTCTCACCTTTGCCGCCGGCAAGAACAACTCCATATATCAAATCATAACCCTTTCTCAATTAGCCGTAATTGGCTGATAATACATGAGTTAAATGGAATAGTCAACAAAAGAATCACCGGCGGTTGCAGCGCTAAGTCAGTTGCGCCGCGAGGATGCCAATCAATAGCGAGCGGAACTGGTTTTTCTCGGTATCGCATTCCAAAGACACCGCTACCGGGACGCGGCCGCCGTATAATACGCCGCCCGCCTCGCAACTGCCGTAAAGCGCTATAGCTTTGTACATGCCGTTGGCCGCCTCGATACTCGGCGCTACTAAAACATCCGCCTGTCCGGCAACGGCGGAGCTTTTGACCCCTTTACCCAGAGCAGCTTCCATATCAATGGCCACATCAAAAGACAACGGACCGTCCACATCGGCTCCCTTAATCTGGCCGCGCTCGTTCATTTTCGAGAGTATGGCAGCAATGGTGGTGGCCTTCATCTGGGGGTATATAACCTCTACCGCCGCCAGCAATGCCACCTTTGGACGCTCAATTCCCACTTTCACAGCCAGCGAGATAGCGTTGTTCGTGACGGCGATCATGGTCGCCAGGTCGTGGCAGGTGGTGGCCAGGGCATCGGTCAGAAGTAGCAATTTTTCGTAGCGCTCAGGTTTCATCACCGTTACGTGGGTAAGCAAATGCCCTTTGTCGAGGAATCGTGATTCTTTGGCGGCAAGCCCTGCTAGCAATTCTTCAGTATTGATCCGCCCGGCGACTACCAGGTCCAACTCACCCTGGGCCGCCATCTGGGCGGCCGCCAGGATCGCCTTTTCCGGTTGATTAATGTCAACCAGATGCACCTTGTCGGGATCGATCCCGTGTCGGTCGGCATCCTTGCGAAACAGCGCTTCATCGCCGATCACGAACGGCTCGATAAGTTCCGCTTCGACAGCCTTTCGGAAAGGAGCCACCATGGCAGCCTCGTGTGGCACCACCAATGCGGTGCGCGGTCTGCCGTTTGATGCTACCGTATTCTCCACGCGTTTGCGAATCAGCTCGAAGTTGTGAATCGACGGCAGAGTAGCTGTAGTTTCGCCGTTCATGATGCTGTTCCCTTGTCCCATACGCTGTTTTGCTGGTAATGGTCCGCCAATACACAGGCAATAGCCAGCGAGGCTTTTTTATTCTTGGTCGTATCGGTCCGGGATACCAGCGACACCGGCACTCTGGCGCCGACAATCACCCCGGCAAACACCGCCTGGGCAAACTGTATGAGCGACTTGGCTATCAGGTTGCATTCTTCAATGGAATCGACCAGAAAGATATCGGCATCGGCAATCACCGGGCCGTTCAGACCGCATCGCTGCGCCGATGCCTTGTCCGTCGCCAAATCAAAAGGCAATGGTCCCTGGATGGCGATGTCATCAAATTTCGCGCGTGCCGCCGGAATCAGTGTCTCGGTGTCGGCCAGCGTGTGCGGCATCTTCTCCGAGGCAAATGCCATCGCTCCGGAGACGGCTACCTTGATTGGTGAAAGACCCAATGCCCGTCCAACAAGCATCGCGTTCTCCAGAATCTCCAGTTTCTGTGCACCGTTTGGCTGAATGACCATGCCGCCGTCGGTGAAATTCAATAATTTGTGGTATCCGGGAATATCCAGCACAGCGCAATGTGACAGGGTAGTTTTGACGCGAAGGTTATACGCTTTATCAAGCACTACTTTCAAAAGGGCCGAAGTCGGCAGAAAACCCTTCATAATTGCGTCCGCCTTTCCCTCCGATGCGAATCTGGCTGCCATATGGGCTGCGTTCTTAATATCCGGAACGTCGACTATTTCCAGACCGCCAAGATCAACACCGGCCTTATCGGCCAGTTGCCTGATAGCCGACTCATCACCGATCAAAACACCGTTGAGAAATCCCTCGCGGTGCGATTGCACAACGGCATCGATGACATCGACATCCTGGGCCGCCGCCACCGCGACCGTTTTGCGTCGCCCCTGCTCGGCGATACTCACCGCCCGGGCGATGATTTCATCGAATGATCGTATCGGTTGCTGTTTCGTATCGAGGACCATGCTAATACTTCTTCAACATTTCTTCGCCGCGCAGATAGCGCATGCCGGCCGCCGCCAGCGCTTCCATCTCGAATTCACCCGGCACGACTGCGATTCGCCCTAAAAACGATACCTGTTTGGAAATCTCATCAATCAAACGCTGGGAGTGGGCCATGCCGCCAGTCATTACAATCGCTTCCAAGTTGCCTTTCAGGACCACCGCTATAGCACCGATTTCTTTGGCTATCTGGTAAGCCATGGCGTCGAAATATTTCAGCGCTTCCTTATCACCTTTGTTGATCAGTTCTTCCACGTCCTTCAGACTGGCGTGACCGGTGTACGCCACCAGGCCGGATTCTTTGGAAAGTTTGCGAATCAACTCCTCTTCGGTGAACTTGCCGCTGTAGCACAGCTTGACAAGACTACCGATCGGCAGGGCGCCGGCCCGTTCGGGCGAGAACGGCCCCATGCCGAGCAGGGCATCATTGACATCGATAATGCGCCCGCCTTCAACGGCCGCCACCGATATCCCGCCGCCCATGTGCACGGCGATGAAATTGACTTCTTCCAGCGTCTTCCCCGCCAGGAGCGCCTGCCGGCGGCAAACCTCGCGGATATTCAGGGTGTGGGCGCGGCACTTGCGTTCTATCTCGGGGACGCCGGATATTCTGGCTTCATCAATGAAATTGTCCACCGTTACCGGGTCGGCAATCAGCGATGGCACGCCGAATTTCTGGCTGAGATGGTACGCGATGATCGCCCCCAGGTTGGAGGCGTGGTTTGAATAGCGCTTCTGCCGAACGTCGCTAAGCATCTCCTCGGTGATGGCATAAGACCCGCCGTCAAGCGGCTTGAGCGGCGCACCGCGACCTACAACGGCCTTGAACTCCGAGGAGTCGACTCCGAGCGAGTCAATCCACTTGTTGACACCTTCCATGCGAAAGTCAAACTGGTCGGCGACATTATCGTATTTGACCAGCTCGCTGCGGTCATGCTGAAGCATGTCCTCGTTTACTTTCCGGTCACCGTCGAAGAGAGCGACCCTGGTAGAGGTCGATCCCGGATTGATTATCAGCAGGTAGTCAGCCATCTGCGTTCAGTTCCTCCCTCAGTCTGTGTTGATCTCTTTACCTCTTTTGAAAGCCTGCAGGTTGATATCCACGAAGCGCTCTTTGACTTTGCTCTTGATGACGTCCGTCCACACCTCATCCTTGATCGGCAGATGGTTGGACAGCACTCCCAGCAGAATGGTATTGACCAGCCTGGGGTTGCCCAGTTCGGCGGCGATTTTGTCGCCTTCCACCGTCCGGACGTTGGCCGCTTTGGTCCCCGCCCGCTCGATAGCGTTCTCCGGGTATGTGAATTTCCTGGAGGAGGTAACAATGGCTGGGACGAGGGTGGTGGTAGAGATAATAGCCACGCCGTCTTTCTTCATCCAGTCCAGCGCCCGCAGGCCCTCGGCCTGTTCAAACGATATCAGCGCATCGGCCTGGCCGTACTCGATTGTCGGCGAATACACCTTGGGGCCGATCTTCACGTGCGAAGTCACCACGCCACCGCGCTGCGACATGCCGTGAACTTCCGATTTCTTGACATCCAGCCCGTGCCGTATGGCCGCCTCGGAGATAACCTCGGACGCCAGCAATACCCCCTGACCGCCGACTCCGACTATGAGAATATTGAAATTGTTTTTATCAGTCATGCATATCACCTACGCTTTCACAAACTGGCTTTTCAAAACGATTGCTTCAGTCGGGCAGATCTGGCTGCACAGCGTACAACCGGTGCAGAGAGTGGAATCGATTACCGCCTTCGGATGACCGCGCTCGTTGGTTTCGTGAGAGGCCTCGATGGCAGGACAGGAAATGCGGAAACAGGCCGAGCAGCCGTTGCACAACTCAGCGTCGACAACATACGGTTCGTCCATGATTCTCTTGGGCATCAGCACGCAGGGCCGGTTGGTGATGATTACCGACGGCTCGGCGGCAGCCATTTCCGTCTTAACGGTTTCCAGCGTCAGGTCGTAATCGTATGGATCAAGTTCAACTATGCGTTTGACTCCGATAGCTCTGACCAGGTCGGGGATATTTATCTTACCGGCCTTTTCACCCATCAGGGTCAGGCCGGTGGCGGGATGCTGCTGGCCGCCGGTCATGGCCGTG
>JAUXCD010000040.1 GCA_030619085.1 Candidatus Zixiibacteriota bacterium | reverse complement strand
GGGGGCACCGGGCCATTACATCAAACATGCTCTGAACAAAGTCAAAAGGCACATCGGGATGGAACACATCGCTCATGGAATTGACGAAGATAATCTGGGGCTTTTTCAAATGGAGGGGTGTCTCCAATACTGATGGATGTACCTTTACCTTGAAGCCCTGCCGGTATTTTTCGACCCCCATGCCCTTTAAGCGTCGCGCCATGCGTTCGGCGTAGCAATTCTTACAGCCTTCGCTGACCTTATCGCAACCGGTAACCGGGTTCCAAGTGGAACTGGTCCATTCTATTCGTGACTTGGTGGACATCACGTGTTGCCCCACTTATTGAATATGTAATCGACAATATCCTTCGCTACCAGTTTGTTAGATGCAAAGAACATGTAGTACACTACAGCGCCGGTCTTATTCCGCATAGCCAAGGGCCCTGACACATGAGAGAAGCCTGCAACCCCTTTTAGACGTTGCAAGTAGGTTCTTGGCAGAACCGCGTTGGCTACAGCTATTCTTGACTCCAACTCTTCGCCAAACAGGTCATTGCTTTTTTCATAGAGCAGCGGATACCAAGAGCGGTCTCCCCAGAATCTATCCATACGTTCCAACTGCGCATCTTTTATCTCTTTAGGATTCGTGCGCACCAAATTCCTGTTAATATCATGAATAGGGAAGTTAATAAACACCTCCACACTGCGAGTCTCTCCTGCCGTTTGGATCACTTCCCAGTCCAGGTCAAGACCGTACGGATCAAGGAGACAAAGAGCTTTCCAGAAGTTCTCATAAGCAAAGCGCGGGAGGATATCCTCTCTTAGTACTATATTGCAGTCCCGAGTATAAATCGAAACATCCGGCTCGTCGCCAATGATGTCCTGCAAGAAACTGGTTTTATCCTCGTCCACATCTATGAAGTAATAGTGTTCAAACGGCGGATTTACCAATCGCGCATTCAGTGGGCTTCCCTTCACATGTTCGCCGGTAGTCCTTGATCGATGAACCCCGGGACCAGAAAAGGCATCGATATACGCATGATGGAGGCCTGGTTGCTTTGTAAGAATCTTGGAGTACTTCTCAGCATAGCGTTTAATGATTTCAAGCTTAATCTCACTCCAAGGCCCGATATCTTCGACTATGCTGTTGGTCTGGGTTTTGCGGGCTCTCCTAGTCTTCTTCTCAGTCATAGCATCCCTCCCTCTGCTTTAACATAGTATGGTTGTCGCTTTAATTAGAATACATTCGGGCTCTTTCCACAAGCTAAAAAAAGCAGGCCGTAGGCGGCCTGCTTTTCAAGGTTTTTGCTGTCAACAAGTAGCATCACTATCGCGTCTGAAGCAACTCCTCTTCGGGGATGGACCCGGCCTGGACACCTTTCATGGCATCGCCCAATCCACGGGAAGCTTTGGCCACAATCGCGGCATCCTGCCAATGCGTGGTGGCGCTAACAATCGCCCTGGCCCGCATCTCCGGGTTGTCGGACTTGAAAATGCCCGAGCCGACAAACACCGCCTCGGCGCCAAGCAACATGCACAGAGCGGCATCGGCCGGAGTAGCCACGCCGCCGGCGGCGAAATTCGGAACGGGAAGTTTCCCCGTTTTGGCCACCATGCGAACCAGGTCAATCGGCACCCGGTATTCCTTGGCAACTCCGTACAACTCTTCGTCGGTCATGACCGTCAATGATTTCATGATGGAGCCGATTTCGCGAAGGTGCCTGACCGCCTCGGAAACGTCGCCGGTCCCGGCCTCGCCCTTGGTGCGGATCATAGCGGCGCCCTCGGAAATACGACGAAGCGCCTCACCCAGGTTGCGGCAACCGCACACGAACGGAACCTTGAACGGCCACTTGTTAATGTGGTACTTGTTGTCGGCGGGCGTTAGGACCTCGGATTCATCGATGAAATCAACCTCGAGTGACTCCAGTATACGCGCCTCGGAGATATGCCCTATCCGGCACTTGGCCATGACCGGAATCGACACGATATGTTTGATGCTCTCGATGATATCCGGATCGGCCATGCGCGCCACCCCACCCTCGAGGCGGATATCCGACGGCACTCTTTCCAGGGCCATGACGGCGACCGCGCCGGAATCTTCGGCAATTTTTGCCTGTTCGGAGTTGGTGACATCCATAATCACCCCGCCCTTGAGCATCTCCGCCAACCCTACCTTAACCTTGTGCTGCTTATCGTTAAAATCGATCACCTGACAACTCCTGAATTAATTGTCAACCTGCCGCAAAAGCCTGAGTTACTGTCCAGACAAGCGTTCTGCGGCCGAAATGGACCCACTCGCCGGGCAAAGTGGAACCTGCCGTTTAGCATATTAATATAAATCAAAAGGGGCTTGTCGCACAAGCCCCTTTTGGACAACTCAATGGGAATATTTTCCGAAAAGTCTGAAACCGTAAGGGCGGTATTCAATGATTGGAAACCGCACCCGAGACTGATCCCGAAGCGGAGTTACTTCTTGGATTTCTTGTATTTCCCGAAGTGCTCCCTGGAGAGCGCTTTAATGAAATGCTTCTCCTGGCCTTCCCAGAAATATTTCAACGGGCAGGTCCGATACTCCTCGCAACGGCAGTCACCCAGTTCCGTGCAGAGATTCAGATGGATCGGCCCATCGATAGCCTCCATAACAGTGAGAAAAGTGATTTCGCGAGCCGGCAAGGCCAGACGATATCCACCGGTGACACCCTGATATGAAACCAGAAGCCCGCTACGCGTCAGGTCCTTGAGGATTTTTGCCAAAAATTCACGGGGAATATTCTCAGCCGCGGCGACGGAATTAATGGAGCCCAATTTCCCTTTGGGCAGATTGCACAAGTGTTTAATAGCCCTCAGCGCATAGTCCGATTTGCGTGATAATCTCATTTCAAGATTCCTTTGTCTACTTAGAGTCTTCTTAAAGATGCAAGGTCAATGTTGCTTTATACCTCGGCTGTTCCACATTTCGACAACTGATTATACGTAAAGAGACTCATGATGTCCACAAAAAAATCCATTTTCTCTCGTTTTTTTTCAAAAAATCTGGGCCGGTCGGTATATTTCGGCGACTGCCGCCTGTCCAACACCCGGATAAACCGTAAGATATTGCCACATAATGGCTTATGGGGTCTGGGAACAAACCGGCCGGGAAAATGTTACGCTCCTAATGCGGATAGTTCCAGTCTATTTATAATTTTTCATACAGGAGAGAACCATGAAAGATAGTACCCAAACTACTGATTCGGCCCAGATCATCACCGTAACGCCCGCCGCCGTCAAGGAAGTAAAGCGACTGATGGTACTGGAAAAAGCGGACTCCCTCTACCTGCGCCTCGGGGTTCAGGCGGGTGGATGCTCCGGGATGTCATACTCGATGGACTTCGACAGTGAAAAGAGCGAATTCGACCGCGAGTTCGAATTCGACGGCCTTCAAGTCCTGGTCGACCTGAAAGCTGTCCGGCACCTGGCCGGTACCGTTTTAGAGTACAAAGGCGGCATGCTGGGCGGCGGATTTAATTTCCACAATCCCAACGCCAAGCGCAGTTGCGGTTGCGGTTCGTCGTTCAGTTGTTAATCGTATGGCTTACTCTGTCGTTGACCCGGCCGTCTTTCTCGAGGATGGCACTTTCTTCGAGGACAGATTCATCGAAAAAATCAAGGGCCTGACGTGGGAGCAATATCGCGGCCGCAGTGTCCTGGTTCGGGGATGTTCGGCAATAATTCCCCCCTGGGCCTATATGTATATCGCCGCCAAACTGGCCCACGTAGCCAGGACGGTGCGCTATGGCAACGAGCACGACAACGTGGTCGTGTACCGAGCGACAGATGGCGAGTAGTCCGAACCGCGAACGCTATTTGAAAACATTAAAGTTAGTTGGAGATTAGACAATATGCCGAAGATTCTGTTCAAGCCGAACGATGTTGAGGTAGAGGTTCCTCAAGGAACACCGGTGCTGGACGCCGCCCTGGACAACAACATCAAAATCAATCACAATTGCGGCGGTAACTGCGCCTGTTCGACCTGTCATATTATCGTGGAATCGGGCTATGAAGCTCTGAACGAGATGTCCGAGGACGAAACCGATATGCTCGACGAGGTCGAAAACTTGTCTGAGACCTCTCGGTTGGCCTGCCAGGTAAAGGCGAAATCCGACATCGTGATTCGAATCCCAGAGACCGTGGACGATTTCGAGGACGACCTGTAATACCCGAGCGCCCCGATTCACGGCGCGCCCATCAGATTATCCTGATCCGAACTGTATAGCCGGTGGCCGGCCTTGCCGACACCGGCTTTCTTGTGCCTGCAGGCCGCTCAGCCGGCCAATCAAAATCCTCCGGTATCTGCCGATAATCCAACAGGATGAGTGTATATACGCGACAAGCTAAAAGACCGACGATCAGCTCGGAAAAAGGATACTCGCTGTTTGAGTTGCTGGTGGTAATAATCATCCTGAGTATCATCTCCGCCGTATCGCTCAAGTCATTGAAGTCCGCCTCGGAGGTGGCCCGGATTGAGCAAACCAAACAGGAGTTGAGGCAACTGGCTTATGCTATCGCCGGTGACCCGGGACTGATATCCGGCGGCAACCGAACCGACTACGGGTATGTCGGCAACGTCGGCGCGATACCGGCCAACTTGCAGGCACTGGTTCAGAATCCGGGCGGCTTTGCCACCTGGAACGGACCATACGTGCACGATGATTTCTATGCCTCGGCGGCTGCGTCCGAATCCGAGTTCGGTATCGATGCCTGGGGTACACCGTATCAGTACTCGGGCGGCGATATTATCACCTCGGTGGGCGGCGCCGATCCGATCTCATTTAAAGTGGCGAATTCCGTCGCGGACTTGCTGTACAACCGCCTGGCGGTGGCCGTAACCGATTTCGACCATTCCATTCCGGGGGCCGACTTCAAGGACTCAATCACTGTTAACGTGGTTGTTCCCGACGGCACGGGTGGTATGGCAGTGCTTCAGAAAATCCCCCGCGGCGACGGTTTCGTGCAGTTCGATTCTATCCCGGTGGGAATCCACACGCTTTTTGTGGTTTACCTCCCGTTCAATGACACCCTGACTCGCCGAATCGACGTCGGTCCGGGAAGTAACCTGTACACTGAAATCAGCCTGTACCGGGAAGTCTGGTGAGACGATGAAGTGCTTATGCCGACAGCAGCGAGGTTTCGGCCTGATCGAGATGGCCGTGGTCATCATCGTGATAGGTATCCTTACGGCAGTCGCTATGCGCTCGGCAACCACCGTCATCGACGACACCCGCCATAGTCGCACCGAACGCGAGATGCAGATGCTCGCCGATGCCGTCGTGGGTAATCCCGATATTACCTCAAACGGCATCCGCTCCGATTTCGGGTACATAGGCGATAACGGGGCTTTCCCCCCCGACCTGGAGGCGCTCGCGGTAAACCCGGGCGGTTGGATAACCTGGGATGGCCCATACATAGCGGCTGGCTTCACCCAGGATTCGAGCGGTTTCAAACTGGATGAATGGGGTTCTCCGTATGCATACTCCGGCGGGATAACGATCGCCTCCACCGGAAGCGGCAGTACAATCACGAGGAAAATCGCCGATGCTACCTCTGACTACCTGCTCAACCAATTCGCGGGCATAGTCACGGACGTCGACAGCTCGCCGCCGGGATCGACCTTTGTCGACTCGGTCGATATCTGTGTAACTATTCCCAGCGGCGCCGGTAGTCTGACCAACAAAACCTATCATCCGGATTCCGCTGGATACTTCATTCTTGACTCGATGCCTGCGGGCAGCCATCCACTTCGAGTGATATATACTCCCGAGGTCGATACCATATTCCGGTATATCACGGTTCTGCCGCGCCATCGCAACCCGGCGCCACCCGAGTACCGGTTTGCCTCGGCTCATTTCAGCGTCGCGTCAGCGAGCGGTACAGAAGTGCTTCGTCCGAACGAGAGTGGAGATGACACCGAGCTAAACAGCAGCGGATGTGCGGACAATTTCGAATGTGTTGATGAGGTTACGGCCGACGAGGACGGCTCATACGTGTACACAAGTTCCAGTTCCCAATGGAGGACGGATGTATTTCGGTTGGAGGACCACATTACCGGGTCGGGTAGCATCAGTCGGGTGGTGGTCTACTGGCGAGGCTGCAAAACCGGTTCGGCTACCAACCGGTTCGGCAAGGCCGTGATCAGAATCAGTGGCACCGATTACGAGGGCGCCCAGCAGACGCTGACAACATCCTGGACGGATTACTCCGAAACCTGGGTCACCAATCCGGCCACCGGCCTGGCCTGGACCTGGACAGACATTGACGATCTCGAAGCCGGCATAACCCTGTATCGGCAGGGAGGCGGCCCGAAGGTTCCGGCCTGCACCCAGGTTTGGGTCGAAGTGGAGTACACCCCATGATGCCCTCTCTGACAGATAACAGCAGGCACCGAGAGAAAGCGCGGCAGGGCGGCTTCACGCTGATTGAAGTCATCTTGACAATCGTCATTATGGGGATTCTGGTAGCGACTACTATGCGGGCGCTTAAGCCGGTAGCCGAAACTGCCCGAATCGAGCAGACCAAACAGGAGATGGACGAATTGCAGATGGCCATCCTGGGAGACGCAACACTGGAAAACAACGGAACGCGGAATGACTTCGGATATGTGGGCGATGTGGGTAGTCTTCCCCCGAATCTTACTGCCCTGGCTTCCAACCCGGGGGCGTATGCCACCTGGCGCGGCCCATATGTAAGGACTGGTTTCACCGGGGCGGCCAATGACTATCTCAAGGATGCGTGGGGGGCCGACTATGTATATACCGGGGGTGTGAATATCACGTCCGTCGGCTCAGGCTCATCGATTACAAAGAAACTGAGTAACTCCACCAGTGATCTTCTCTTCAACAGAGTTTCAGGGGTTATTCTGGACAAGCAGGGTATTCCGCCAGGGCTAGTTTTTCGCGATTCGGTAAGCGTGAGTCTGGTGGTGCCCAACGGAGCAGGCGCCATGACTACGAAGACTATCATGCCCGACCCCGGAGGATACTTCGCGTTCGATTCCATTCCAGTCGGCAATCACGATATCCACGTGGTGTTTCTGCCCGACAACGATTCGCTCTCAAGGTTCGTCAGCGTGATTCCGCAAGCTTCGGTCTATGCCCACTACTCCCTCGATTCCGGCTACTTCAGCGACACCGCTTCCGGCGGAGAGATCGCCCTGGTGGCTGATTCGGACACGCTGTCGAATCCGCATTGTTCAAAACTGACTTTCTGGATACGGAACGACTCCCCCGCTCCGATAACCGTTTCATGGATAAGACTGAACTGGCTTTCGCCAACGTCATACTACCAGAATGTGACCTGGAATGCCATAGGGGTGCGCTCGGGCAATCCGGCTCTCGGCCCTGGAGATGTGGCTACGTTTTCCTCGCCAATGACGATCAATACAGGCGAGTCAGTGGCAATTGCCACCTACCGTTTCAGGAGTAATCCCGGAGGCGGAGGTTCTAATGTAAACATGACCGGCACCGATTTCACGGTTGAGCTATCCGATGGATCCACCTTTAGTTTCACGGTTGACTTATGCAATCCGTAACGAGACATAAAGGTGAGAAGGCCTTCACCCTCATTGAGCTGGTGATAGTTATCGTAATTACCGGTATAATAGCCACCATCGCCACGCGCAAGATGTCTTCCACTCTGGAGACGGCACACATGGAACGCACTCTGCGGGAAATGGATCACTTCACCTGGGCCATCGTCGGCAACCCTGATCTGCAAAGCGATGGCGCTCGGACAGACTTCGGTTACATCGGTGACGTGGGCAGTTTTCCCCCCAACCTCAATGCCCTGCGCTTTAACCCGGGCGGCTTCGCCACCTGGAAGGGTCCGTATATCAAGGAAGGTCTGGATGTGAGCAGTTACGGCAAAGATGCCTGGGGCAGTAATTACATCTACAACGATACGCTTCTCAGGTCAGTCGGCTCGGGCAGTGATATAGACCGATTGATTGCGGCAAATTCAGATATGCTGCTCAGAAATCGAGTGATCGGATTCGTCCTCGACGCCAACAATGAATCTCCGGGAGGAGTCTACCGCGATTCCGTTATCGTGGCGCTGACGTATCCCGATGGCACCGGAGGCACCACCACCGTATCGGTTAATCCGGGATTGAAAGGCAATTTCGCTTTCACCAACATTCCTATCGGGAACCATGCCCTGCAGGTCATTTACATCCCGCAGACCGATACCGTTACCTGGGATATTTCCGTCCGGCCCGCCGGCGACGTGAAGCTCGCCCTCACCTTTCCCGCGGACCTGTGGTAGGGGAACTCCACCCGCTTATTATTTCACTGTCAGATGAATACCGCGCTTCTTCAGTTCGGGGAGAAACAGCGACGATTTGACGGCCAGTTCCTGAGGGAAACAGCCTTTTTTATCCACCTGTCCGCCCGCGGCCATAGAGGCGATGATCGCGGCCGGGAAAGCGGTCGTGCGCATCATTGCGGTAAGTCCCGTGTGTGTATCCTGACGGTCGATAATCTCATAGACGATCGTCTTGTTCTCACCGTCAAGCTCACCCTCGAGAACTACCCTGACCAGCACCATATCCAACCCGCCGAAACTCAGGTTCTTGTCCAGGACGGCTTTGAGTAAAGCTCTCGGCTCAACCTGCTGGTCGCCCACGGTAATCGGCTGCCGGGAGGCCAGGCCGATCTCCAGCATTGGCTTGAATACCTGGCAGTGGCCGGGATAGCGGATGGTCTTGTAATCCAGGAAATTAACCTTGTTCTCGAAAGTATCCGGCAGAGTCGAGGTACCGCCTGACGTATAGAACGCTTCCAGCTTGCCGACACCATCGAAGTCCAGCAGTTCTATTTCGGTCATGGGATTAACGGTCTTTTTCTTGCCGCCATCGATGATAACGCACGGCTCCCAGTACTCATTAATGAGACCTTCGGCTGAGAATACCATCTGGTAGTTCAGGGGCGGTCTGGCCGACTGCGGCAGTCCACCCACCCGAATTTTGATCGAATCGACCTTGGTGAGCTTCTGGTAGCCGTCCATAGCTATGATGGAAACCATGCCCGGCGCCAGCCCGCAATCCGGAATAATCACCACGCCGGCAGCAGCAGCTTCGTCGTTCATCTCAAGCTGAGTCCGGACGACGTCGTTATTCCCGCCGAGGTCCACCAGGTGGCAGTGGGCATCGATAGCCGCCCGGGTCAAGCCCGGATTATATTTGTAGGTAACGCAGGATACCGCCGCGTCGTAATCATTGTGTATATCTCTCGCCGCCTCGACATCGCCGGCATCCAGCTTTCCGCTGACCGCCTTTGAAGCGCCGTACTTCTCAGCGATATCTTTGGCCTGTTGTTCATCAATATCAAAAACACCAATTTTCGAGACATTGTCGTTTCGACCGAAATCGTAAACCGCCGCGCGGCCCATCAGGCCGGCACCAATCACTGCTAGTTTCATTTAAATCTCCAGTTATCCGTGCAAAGTCCAAATCAATGAGGGAATATCGATGTAATCGCCGCAAAAAACAATCAAAATCAGACCGAACGGCATATGTTGTGTAGCTGTCTGGTAAATCAGATGAGCTGGTTGGCCTTGCGCAGAAGCCACTCAATCGAAAGCGCACCAATGATGGTTAGCAGAATCCAGAGCTTGTTCCAAACGACGACCTCGCTGCGCACCAGGAGCGTCTCCGGAGTGCGGTCAATCGCCGCCAGGGCGTCATCGAACTGACGGAAAGTATAGTAGCTGCCGCCACTCAGGCGCGACAGAGCCGTCAGGGTGGCCGGATCGCCGCTTTGGTCATACTGTTCCAGTGAGAAAGACTCTATCAGCAGTTTGCCGTCATTCTGCTTAAGTAATCGTCCATCCTTCTCCATCATGGCGCTGTAACGGTACCGGTCCGGAGTAAGATTGTAATACTCAGCGTAAAACTTGCCGTCACCCAAAGCGACCAGGTCAGTTTCCATCGACTCCTGGTCACTTTCGCGAATCAGTTTCACCCTACCGACAACGTCGGCAATCGGTCGGAATCCCTGGTCGTAAGCATAGCCGTCGAATCGAATCGTCTCCCCCCGGCTGTACACCTGTTTGTCAGGAGCGACGCGGATCGGGTCGAAATCTTCTTTGACTGTCAGCCAGGAAGCGACCCCTTCGATAAATTTCCCGTAGCGGCTGTCATCCTCGCCGAAGCCCAGATTGACAAAACCCCAGGTCCACAGCGGCAGGACCGACTGAGCGAAGACCTTGCCCGGTCCCAGCCTCTTAAAACCAATGACCGGCGTCTTCAGACCGACCGCGGAGCCTTCCGAACGGTAGGCAAGCACGACACCATCGCGGTCAATCTGATCGCAAATTACGAGCGACTGAAAAGGCGGCAGTTCCGCCCAGGCGTTGCGAATAGATGTCTGGTCATCGGCCAGACGTACCGCCGGGTGGAAAAGGTTGCCCTCGGCCGGTACGGCGTGAAAATCACGGTGAGATACGGGTCGAGGTTGCGATTGGTAGAACGGCAATAACCGGTTGAACCAATCCACCGGCCCGCGCGAGGCAAACCGCCGTCCCATCAACAGCCACAGCGCACCACCTTTTTCCGAAAGGTAAGATTCGATAACGCCGCGCCGCGACTGAAGCACTGCCGGGTCGGGGTCGTACAGGATAACCAGGTCAAAGCGGTTGAGTTCGCCCTGGCGAGTGGGGAACACACCGGCCAGATTGCCCGCCTTGTCGCCGGTCACTCGCAGATCGACTTCGTAGCGATCCGAACGGTCGAGGAATCTCTTGAGAAAGCCCACTTCATAGTCGGGGCTGTCGGTGGCCAACAACACCAGCAATTTGCTTTTTAGAATTTTGACCGCGAACGAGCGCTGATTGTTGCCGTCGTTCTCTTCATCCTCCAGAGCGGGGATGTTTACCCTGAGAATCCGTTGGCCGGGTTCAGGCGGCTGGTACTTGAGCACTATTTCACCGAGACCGGCATCCTGGGTAATGTTGAACACTTGTTGATCCAGCACCCGGTTGGAATCGAGCAACTGGACCTGCATCGATTTGTTCAGAGCGCGATGCCAGCTCAGTTTTATTTTCACCTCGGTCTGCTCGCCCACAAAGACGACCGGGCTGAATTCGATATTCGTCAACGCGACATCAAAATCACCGATTCCGGCCGACATATCGACCGTTATGACCGGCAGGGGAAGTCCCTGCGAGGCCTCGCGCACCTCGCGACCCGAATTGGAGTTGCCATCGGAGAGAAGCAGCCAGTAGTTGGCCGGATCGGTCAACTGGCGTTTGTCCATTTCGTATATCACATCGCCCAGCGATGTCTTTGACCGGTCAACATCCTGCCGATTGTCGGTGATATTGCCGCCGAACCAATAGCTGGTCATGTCAACCTCGGAGCCAAGTTGAGAGAACACTTCGGTTGACAAAAGCGAATCAAGCCGCGCCCGGCGGGATATGTCCAGTTCAACTCTGTCCATGGAAGCTGAGCCATCCAGAAGGACCAGGACTTTCTTCTGTTGCTTTATCTCACGGGAGAAACTGAACACCGGCTCCAGAAGCGCCGCGAAAAGGGCCAGCAGAGCCAGGATCCGCAGGCCGGAGAGGATAATCCGAAGGTACCTCGGCAACGGTGGATTTGTTTTGAGATAGAGAAAAACAGCCAGGGCAATAAAGACTAACAGGGATAACCAGACCAGCACCGGGGAACCGGTCAAGAAGTCGAGAGAGATTTCCTTAAGGCCAAACATGGTCTAGTTTATACTCGGCAGAAGCTGAAGGGTTTGCTGATAACAGGTAGAAAACGACAGGTAATCCTGCTATCAGAGTCAGGCAACACGGGCAGTCGTGAACTTAACCATGTTGAAAAGTGATTCATAGTAAACGGATTTTTCGAACTTCGAGATAGAATCCAATCCCTGCTGACTTAAATCATGGGCCTTGTTGTAGGCGTATTCGATACCGCCCGTCTCGGTGACGAAATTGTAGATCTTCTCAAACGATCTTTCATCGGTAGAGTCATCAACGGACTTGATTACTTCAGTGCGGCTGGCCTTATTGATCTTCCGCAACGAATAGATCATCGGCAGCGTCATCTTGCCGGTCATAACATCATTGCCGGGTTCTTTGCCGGTATCTTCGGCATTGCCCACAAAATCCAGCAAATCATCGGCAATCTGAAAAGCGGTGCCGATTTTCTCACCGAATTTGGCCAACCGTCGGCGCTCCGCCACTGCACTATTGGTTAGAATCGGGCCCGCCTCGCAGGAAACAGTAAACAGTGAGGCGGTCTTGTCGGCGATAATCGACATATACTCTTCTTCTGAGAGATCATAATTGCCGGTTTCCTCGATCTGGCGCAGTTCGCCGACCGAAACCCGCTCGGTCGCCAAAGATATGGCACGAACCAGCTCCAGGGAGCTGGTCTCAATCATGACGCGGAAGGCTTTGGCGAACAGATAATCGCCCATCAGGACCGATATGAAATTGGTCCACTGGGAATTGACAGTTTCCTGGCCGCGCCGCATTTCGGACTCATCGACAACATCGTCATGCAGCAATGTAGCCGTGTGAATGAGCTCTATTGCCAGTGAGGCTTCGACTGAATGCTCGTTGAACGTGTTGCTGGCCCGGGAAGACAAAAACAGAAACACCGGACGGATTCTCTTGCCTCGGGACTTCATCAGATGACGGGCGATGGAGCTGATCAACGGGGAGTCGTCCTTGAGATAATCCGTCAGAAGTCGATGAAACTCGTCCAGGTCGTTCTTAATCGGCCCGGTGTATTCAGTCATTTTGCTTATATCAAGCATAGAGTCAATTTCTCTTTGTTTCCCGTTTCGCTCAAGTTAAATATAATACCGTCTTGGCCGGGTATTGTCAATCTCTATCTGGTTCGACGCGCGCCGATGCCGGTTCGCACTTATCAGCGCAAGGTTATGTCATAAGTGAGGTTAGCGTAATCATCGGCCACCGTTCCCCTGCATCAGCCAGGCTATTGTCTCGTGATAGCTTTTGTCGCCAAAATAGAACCGATCATTGTGCCCGCCCGATAATTCCACAAACCGTTTTGGCTCCCTGGCTGCTTCAAAGAGCCTTTTGCCCATTTCAAACGGCACTATCTCGTCATCGACCGAATGAGACACGACAATCGGGCAGTTGACCTGGTCGACTTTGTCGATGGAATCAAAGTGAAAGCGCAGGAGGTACTTGATCGGCAGGCCGGGAAACATCCGCTTGCCCATATCCTCAACCGATGTGAACGATGACTCCACAATCAAACCGGCGCAGACAACCCGAGAGGCCAGGTCAATACCGACGGCGCCACCCAGTGACCGACCGAAAATCACCAGGTCGGCCGGGGCCACAGCTTTTTGTTCAATCAACCACCAGTAACAGGCCTCGGCATCGGCATAAGCATTCTCTTCGCCCACCTCCCCGTCTGACAGGCCGTACCCGCGGTAGTCAAAAAGGAACACATTGGCGCCCATTTCATGTAGAAACTCCAGTGTTTCGAGGCGGTGGGAGATGTTTCCCGCGTTGCCGTGGCAGAACAGAACCGTGCGGCCGTTGCCACTTTCGGAACCGGGTACGTACCAGGCGTGAATGCTCTCGGTCGGCGACACCTTGATACGGACATCCTCAAACGGGAGATTAACATCGTCCGGGCTTACCAGAATCTCCTGCATCGGATAGAAAACCATGCGGTCCTGACTAAAGTACAAATAAAGGCTAAATGCGACCAAGCCGCAGAAGGCAAAGATGACCACCCAGATAAGCATCTTGATAATTCTCATTCTATTCAATACGACCGACTCTGCTGTGAGTCGAATACAACGAACGTCTTGCCGTGCGAACCGAGATGCCTGCTATTCCCACTCAATGGTAGCCGGCGGTTTCGACGAGATGTCGTAGGTAACCCGGTTGACTCCTTTGACCTCGCGGATCACCCGATTGGATATGTGGGCCAGGATTTCCGGCTTGATATGAGCCCAGTCGGCTGTCATGCCGTCGACCGATGTCACCGCGCGAAGAGCCACGACGTTTTCGTAGGTGCGTTCATCCCCCATAACGCCCACAGCCTGCACCGGCAGCAGCACCGCGAAGGCCTGCCAGATTTCGTCGTAGATATTGTAATGATAAAGTTCCTCGATAAATATGGCGTCAACGTCGCGCAGAACCCGCAGGCGTTCCGGAGTGACATCTCCCAGAATTCGCACGGCCAGTCCGGGACCCGGGAAGGGATGACGACCGATGAACTGATGCGACAGCCCCAGCATCTCCCCCAGTACGCGCACCTCGTCTTTGAACAATTCGCGCAGCGGCTCCACCAGCTTCAGTTGCATCTTTTCTTTGAGACCGCCCACGTTGTGGTGCGACTTGATGGTAGCCGACGGTCCCTTGAACGACACCGACTCGATGACATCGGGGTAAAGCGTACCCTGCGCCAAAAACGCGACATCACCGATTCTCTCGGCTTCCTTTTCAAATACGTCGATGAAAGTGTTGCCGATGATTTTCCGTTTACGCTCCGGGTCCGATACGCCCTTCAGTTTATCCAGAAACAGGTCCGATGCGTCGACCGTGTATAGGTTTATATCCAGTTGGCCGAGCGTTTCCGAGACGCTGATAAATTCGTTCTTGCGCAGCAGGCCGTTGTCGACAAAAACAGCGTGAAGGTTTTTACCGATTGCTTTGGAAAGCAGCATAGCCGCCACGGTAGAGTCCACGCCGCCGGAGATTCCCAGAATCACCCGGCCGTCGCCGACTTTCGCCCGAATCTCCGCGACCGAGCTGTCGATAAACGTCTCGGTCGTCCAGTCACCTCTGAACTTGCAGATATCGAGAAGGAAGTTGCTGATGATATTGGTGCCTTCATCGCTGTGGTGCACCTCGGGATGAAACTGAAGGCCATAGATTTTGCGGTCGTGATCGGCAATAGCGGCAATCGGCAGTGATTCGGTCGAGCCGATTACTTCGAAACCGGCCGGAAGTTCCATAATTGAATCGCCGTGCGACATCCACACCTGGCTGCGGCGCGGCAGGTCGGCAAGCAGTTCACTGCCATCGGTCGGAGCCAGTTGGGCGCGGCCGTACTCACGTGTCTCGGACTGGACCAGCTTGCCGCCGAAATGCAGGGCGATCAGATGCATGCCGTAGCAAATACCCAGGATTGGCAAGCCGCCATCGAAAAACGATGGTTCCAGGCGTGGGGTACCCTCGTCGAGCACCGAGGCCGGGCCGCCGGAAAGGACATAGCCACGGACATTGCGATCGGCGTAGGCGGAAAGGTCGGCGGTGCACGGCACAATTTCACAATAGACATGAGCTTCACGTATCCGGCGGGCAATCAGCTGCGTATACTGGGACCCAAAATCAAGAATCAGAATCATTTCATGTTGTGCAGACACGTCGTTTCCTCATCCATCCTTAGTGTGTTTACCCGGTAGAACCGTATCTTTCAAAAACCGTTCCTCGGTATGGGGATAATCTTCCACGAAGTGCAAACCGCGCGACTCCTTGCGCAGGAGCGCGGATTTGATAACCAGTTCGGAGACCGTGGCTATGTTGCGCAGTTCGACCACGTTATACGTTGCCGGAGTAGCAAGGTAGTACTCCTCAATGCCCTGTTTCATCTCACTAATTTTTTTGAGAGCCAGCTCGAGCATCTCCTCGGAGCGGACAATACCGACAAAATCGGACATAACCCGGCAGAGTTGGCGACGGTCGTGAGCTATTACAATTTTCTCCGAAGGATATTTCAGTGACGAGAACAGAGATTTGTCGACCGGTATCGATGGTGGGAAGTGGACACCGTTGAAGTATTCCGTCGACTTTTTCGCCGCCAGGTCGGCCATAACTACCG
>JAUXCD010000092.1 GCA_030619085.1 Candidatus Zixiibacteriota bacterium | reverse complement strand
TTGGGCAGCCGCTGGGATACACGGGCGGTGATGGATTTTGATTCGACCGACGGCGTCTACACGGTAGTGCTCAAGCGCAAGCTGGCGACCGGGTACGACGATGACCTCGATATGTCAACGCTCGATTCCATAATGACGCGGGTTGTCATCCTTAACAACGGCAGCGACATTTACCGGGCCGATACCTGGCGCGGGGTCAGCAAAGATATCTGGCTGGTTTTCTAAAACCTGCCGGACACATTGAGTCATGATTCATGGGAAGCTGGTCTTGTACCGGCTTCCCTTTTTTAATCCGGTGAATCCGTCCGCAAAAAGGCCTTGTTATCTTTTTCACACACTACTATTATGGAAGTAAACATATTCCATCACACAGGAGGCACAAATGGCTCTCAAGACATATGAAGAATACCTGGCGACCCTCAAAAAACTCAAACCCAACATCTATAAATTCGACCAGTTGATTGAGGACGTCACGACGCATCCGGCCACCAAAAGAACCGTTGAGGGACATGGCTGGAGCTTCAAGGCGGCTTACGATGAGAAGCTCAAGGACAAGTTCACCACCACATCGCATCTCACCGGAGAGCCGATCAGCCGCTATTTGTCGGTTATCCGGTCGGCCGAAGATATGTACGCCAACAGCGATATGAAACGCCTGATGTTCCAGCTTAGCGGTACCTGCACCGGCGGCCGCTGTGCCGGATGGACGGCCTTGAACGCGATGTTCATCACTACCTGGGAGATGGATCAGGAACTGAAAACTGATTATCATCAGCGTTTCCTGACGTGGCTGAAATATGCCCAGGCCAACGATATCACCGTTGCCGGTGCCCTCACCGATGCCAAGGGTGACCGCACCAAGACACCTTCGCAACAGGACGACGAGGATGTATTCCTGCACGTTGTCGAGCGGCGCGATGACGGCATTGTGGTTCGCGGCGCCAAGGTGATGATCTGCGGCGTGGCGGCGGCCAGCGAGATATTTATTCTGCCCGGCTCGGCTTACCGGGAAGCGGACGCCGACTACAGCGTGTCGTTTGTTATACCGCGCGACGTTGATGGCCTGACTATCGTGGAAACCAGACATCCCAACGATATTCGCGATGAGGAAGACGGGTTCGACAACCCGGTCACCGAAGGCGGCATCACGCAAGCCTTTCTGCTGTTCGAGGACGTCTTTGTGCCGAATGACAGAATCTTCATGTTAGGCGAACATCAGTACACGCTCAAGGCGGTCAGCAACTTCATTATGCCGTACCGGGCGGCTATCGGTGCCTGCGTCGCCGGGCAGGGAGATGTCAAAATCGGTGCGGCCATGCTCTCTGCCCGCACAAACGGTTTGGCCACGAAGGTATTCAAAGACAAACTCGTCCAGATGGTCATCAATAACGAAACCACCTACGGCATGGGTATCGCGGCTGCGGCCCGGGGCAAAAAGCATCCCTCCGGTGGCTGGCTGTGTGACCCGTTACTGTCGAACGTGAACAAGGTCCATGTTGCTACGCTGCCGTATGCGACCTCCGTGCTGGCTCAGGATATCGGGGGCGGCATCGGCGAAACCGGCTGTATGCCATCCTATACTGATTTCGAGTCGGAGAAGTACGGCCACCTGATTAAGAAGTACATGAAGGCCAAATTCTCCGCCGAATCACGGGCGCGGGCGGCACGCCTGATCGAATGGACTACTATGGGGGCGGGTGTCCCCGGATGTATGCACGGCGGCGGCTCGCCGGATGGCGCCAAACTGGTGATTCGCTCGGCAGCAAAGCTCGACCAGAAGGCAGAGATCGCCCGGAAACTGGCGGGCATTACCGAAGAGATCCCGGAGCCGGAAAAACCGCGCCGATAGAGCTATTTTCAGCAATTCACAACCGTTGCCGCTCTTACGGGTGGCAACGGTTTTTTTGTGGTATCGCAATTGCAGGTTTGGGGGAGAGTGTATAAAACGTCAGATTTATCGTAGGGTGTGGAGCGGAAAAGGAAGGCTGGCTTATACGATGCCGGCCCGGCCGAGAGCGCGGATGAGTTTGCTCTCTTTCTGGTGGATAAAAGGAATATCCAACGTGATGAACAGCTTGCGCAGGTTGGCCTCAATTGTATCCAGGCGGGCGGTATCCGAGAGTTCCAGCTCCAACTCATAGTCAACCGAACCATCGTTGAATTCAGTCTTGTCCACTTCGAGCATGTAGTTTTGGTCGCCAATCTTGAAGAGCTTCTTCTGCCGGACATTCTCAAACTGCACCAGCCGGGCCACGTTGACCTGGCCGACCTGCTCCTTGAGGTATTCCACCGGCAGCACCGAAAGGTCCATAACGTCGGCCTGAAGGTTGATAATGGCCATTGCCTCGCCCCGACCTATCTGAGCCTCGATTTCCTGCCTGATCGATGCTATTCCAACGTATGAGCCGATGCTTTTGATCGTCACCAGCCCCCGACTGTTCTCAGCTCGCACGCGCAAAACCCAGCCCTGCCGGGCCAGTTCGCGGTCCTCGGTGTCGAAAAAGCCGTTTACGTGGTGTACTTCATCCGCTATATGCCCGAGGAAACCAATCAATTTCAGGTAATTGGTGAAGGAACCAAGGTCCAGCTTGATTTCAATTTCATGGCTCATGTTTGGAGACTTTGTCATAACTACTTTAATATAGTATAAAGCCTGTCGAAAAACAGATTATTTTTGGAAAAACTGGCCGACGGTGGAGATTTGTCAGCGGCGAGAATGCGTATTGAAAACGATGGGCCGACCTTGCGCCGTATTGGCTTCGGTCGGCCCGTCAGAACTTACACTTTGTACTTGTCCGTGATTTCCTGATTGGTCTCAGCGTCAAAGACCTTGTACTCTTCCATCGGTACGGTGGTGTCCCGCACCAGATTAACCTGGAACTTGTGGGTTTTCATGAGCCGGTCGATGCGATTGACACCGTTGTCGGACATGCTGGCGGCCAGCAGCGGGTTTATCACCAGATGAAACTTGCGATGGGTGCGATCGGCCCGGGCACGCCTGAACCAGCGCTCAATCTTGGTTGCCATGGTGTCTTTGGACAGTACCCGGCCGCGTCCCGAGCATAACGGGCAGAGCTCCGAGAGGGCATGAAGGTGCGAGGGGCGCACCCGCTCACGGGTCATTTCCATCAACCCGAACTCCGTCACCGGGTTAATGGCTCTTTTAGCGCGGTCGTGTTTGAGGAAGTTGTTGAATTCATCATAAAGGCGTCGCCGATTCTCCCGATTATACATGTCGATAAAGTCGAAAACCAGAAGACCGCCGATATCGCGAAGCCTAATCTGCCGCGCTATTTCCCTCGCCGCCTCCCGGTTGGTCTGGAAAATTGTGTCTTCCTGGTTCTTGCTGCCCACATACCGACCGGTGTTGACGTCGATTGTAATCATCGCCTCGGTCTGCTCGATTATCAGGTAAGCCCCTTTCTTGATCCAGACCTTGCGGTCGAGCATCTTCTCAATCTCCGGCTCGAGATTATACAGGTCAAAAAGAGGTTGCTCGCCTTTGTATAGCTCGACCCGGTTTTTCAAATCCGGGGCGACCTGGCGGGCGTAGCTAATTACTTTCTTGTAATCCTCCTTGTCGTCGACCAGTACCCGCTGCACATCGTCGGTGAAGATGTCGCGAATCATCGACACAATCATCTCGGCCTCTTTGTGAATCATGGCCGGAGCCGGGGAGTTGTCGGCTTTCTTTTTCAGTTTGGCCCAGAGCTTGAGCAGCCGTTTGATATCGGCCTTGAAGTCTCTCTCCTGTTTACCTTCGGCCTCGGTGCGGATAATCAGCCCGAATCCTTCCGGTCTTAGCGGTGAGAGGATTTTCTTGAGCCGCCTTTTCTCCGCCCAGTTGGAAATGCGCTTGGAGACACGAACGTGATCGTCGTCGGGAACCAGCACCATAAAGCGTCCCGGAATCGAAATCTCGGTGGCAATGCGGGGTCCTTTGGTCGATATGGGCTCCTTGATGACCTGAACCAGGATCGTCTGGTTCTTTTTGAGGACGCGCTCGATAGCCTGACGGCGTGTTTTGCGGATAATCTCCGCCGGTGCTTCCTCTTCGTCCAGATCGTCGGAATCGTAATCCCGACCGTAGTCTTTGCCGATGTCGGACGAATGCAGATAGGCCGCGCGGGGCAGACCTATATCCACAAACGCCGCTTGCATGCCCGGCAGCACGGTTCTGACAATACCCTTGTAGATATCGCCCACCATGCGGTCAGAGTCCGGGCGTTCCACCTGAAGTTCCATCAGGCGGTCATCCTCGATAATTGCCACCCGCTTTTCATACTCGGTGGAGTTTATCAGGATTTCCTTTTTCATTACTTCTCCTTTTCCCCCGATGTCATCTCTCCAAGAATTTCCCCGACCTGCGGTTTGAAGCCGTTAATAAACGACGGCCCGTCCATTGCCTTTTTGCCTTCAGGAACTACCTGCAGAAGTTCCAGGGCGCTGCCTGAGCAGGCTACCAGCAATTTCTTTCGAGCCCGGATAATGTTCCCAGGTCTGGCGGTCTCAGAGGTAGTAGCAGCATCGGCGGCGAGAGTTTCCTCACTTGCGGCAACGGCCTTGAGTATCTTGAGCTTACTACCTCTGAAATGGGTGAAAGCGCCCGGGCGGCTTGATAGCCCCCTTACGAAATCACCCACCTTTGCGGCCGGAAAGCCGAAATCGATCATCGCATCAAATGGCGTGATCTTGGGCGCCGGCGTCGCCAGGGAATCATCCTGGACTATCAGAGGCACATCGCCTTTTTCGATAAGATCCAGGGTCTTCAAAAGGAAGGGACCGGCTTTTTCACACAGCCGGTCATGGAGAGAATCAAAATTATCATCATCTTCGATAGGGATCGCCTCCTGCAGGATGACGTCCCCGGTATCTACTTTTCTCTTGAGGAAGAAACTGGTGAGGCCGGTTTCTTTCTCGCCGTTAATTAGTGCCCAGTTAATGGGCGCTGCTCCGCGGTATTTCGGCAGGAGCGAAGCATGGATGTTCATAGCTCCCAGGCGGGGCAGGTCGATCAGCTTCTGCGGCAGAATGCGAAAGGCGATGATCACAAACAAGTCCGGTTTCAAAGCCTCGATCTGGTCGTATAAAGCCTGATCTTTGAGTTTGGCCGCTTTGATTATTCTGAGGTTGGCGCAGTCCGCCGCCTGGCATACGGGGGTCGCATGCGTTTTTCGGCCCCGACCGGACGGTTTATCCGCGCCGGTTACGACTGCCACTACCTCATGCCGGCTCTGACAGAGGTGTCCGAGTGGTTGACACGCAAATTCGGGCGTGCCCATAAACAAAATTCTCATGTGGGTATTTGACTGTGCAGGCGCGGCAATTTAACGGATACCGCCGAAAAACGGAGCGGGAAAGCTCTCTACGATCAGGAAACCTTCGCCATCTTGCGCAATCGCCCTTTTACGAGAGCCCTCGCCATCGGCGAAAAATGGTCTATGAAAAGTACCCCCTCAAGGTGGTCGTACTCGTGTAATATGGCCCGAGCGGCAATTCCTGTGGCTTCCATCTCGAAAACCTTGCCGTCGAGGTCGGTCGCGCGGACTTTTGCTTCAGACGCGCGCCGAATTTTTTGGTACATTCCCGGAAACGACAAGCATCCCTCTTCCATCTCAATTTCTCCACTGGTCTTGAGAATCTCGGGATTAATGAAAACTTTGAGGGTGGCGTTAATGTCGACAGCAGAGAGGTCGACTATAAAAACGCGCTTCAAGACGCTTACCTGGGGTGCGGCCAGACCAAGGCCGTTCGCTTTTTTTAGCGTGTCCGCCATCGAGGACACTAAATCTTTTATCTCCTGGCTGATTTCCTCAACCGGCTCAGAAACTTCCCGCAAGACGGGGTCACCGTATGTAACAATCCGTCGCTCTGCCACAATCACTCCAATTATTAACTGTCAACCTTGGCGGCGATGGATGATTTCAAGAACTCCATCTTGATATCGTTACTTATTTTCAGCACGACGCGATTACGCTCCTCGTCGATGGCGAAAATAGTCCCAAACATACCGCCGCTGGTTACCACTTTGTCACCTTTTTTCAACTGCTGTAACAGCAGATTATGTTCTTTCTGCTTCTTGCGCTGTGGACGAATAAGCAACAGGTACATGATAACGAAGATCAGGCCGAACCAGATCAGCGTTACAATGCCACCACTGCCGCCTTCGGCGCCGCCAGACATCAAAATGGGCCAGTTCAAATTGCTTTAACTCCTATTTTTATCGGCACACTGCTCAAAATCTGAACAGGTATAGCCCGACGATTCAGGCAGGACCTGTCAGCCGTAAATTCAAATATAACATCAAAATATACAATCTACCTAAACCGTTGCCAAGCTATTAATTATACCGATTGAACAGTTCTCGCCGGCCAAGGTTCCCACTTGGCCAGGTTCCTTCATCAGGATTTGGTGAAACAGCCTATCTGAGAAGATAAGTCATTGTTGGTCAGGTGCTTATTTCAGGTGGCAGACTCCGCATTGATATTCGCTTGAACACCAATAGACTAAAACCATTCTTGTAACTTCCAAGCGCACTCTCAGGATGCCAGTTCTCACAATGCTGATCATAGATGCCAGTTAGAAGTGAAAAAAACTAAAAGACTGGCTTGACTTATCAATGTCTCCATAGTATTCTCAACCTAAATGAAAATGAGTGTCAATTGCAATAAGGCCGGTAGATGAAATCGCAGGGTGCTAGTGCGGTACCATCACTTCTCTTTCGTGCCACAGCAATCATAGTCGTTCTTTCCATTGTCGGCTTCATTGCCGCGTCCGTGGTTTGTCTCCACCTGCATGTGCTACCAGATGGTCGAGTCGTTGTTCACAGTCACCCTTTACATAAGGACGAAGACAACGGTTCCAAACACCAACACACAGCGCATCAATATGCCATCTTGACGGCTCTGGGGAACCTGCTGCAGGGCTATGCTTTTTCAATCTGCTGGACTCCAGTATCAATCGCACTCGTTTCTTCCTTGGTTGATCTCTACAGCGACAACGCTGTCTCGTACCTGGTAGTGGGATGTATCAACCAGCGCGCACCTCCGCAATTCACCTCTGTTTAAACCGCATTAGCGTGCACGAAATGTGCCACAAAGAAACTACCCAAAAGAGGTGATAACATGTTTAGAATAGTAGTACTCATTTTCATTGCGTTGGCCGCCGCGACCGGCCTGGCTCATGCCCATGGCGGAGAAATCTCAGGGATTGTTACTGAATACGTGTCCCGTGAACCGATTCCACATGCTTCGGTGCAGCTTGACGGAACCAATCTGGGAACGGTGGCCGACTCGGCTGGACATTTCACTATTCATTATGTTCCAATTGGGGATCACTCGGTAGTCGTCTCCGCAATCGGTTTTGAAGCCCGTTGTCTAACGGTGACAGTGACCGAGGGACTAGTTGCCAATATCGCGCCGTTGCTGAAAGCAATGCAAGTTGACGTTGGCAACATGGTAGTGACCGGTACACGCACACCGCGTTATGTCAAGGACTCGCCGATATTCACCGAAGTTGTCTTAAAGACATCAATAGATGACAAGTCGGCGCACAATATCTTCGAAGCGCTGAATGGTGAGGCAGGCATCAGAGTCGAGCAACAATGTCAGGCATGTAATTTCAGTATCCTACGCATGCAAGGTCTGGGGGCAGACCACACACAAGTGCTTCTTGACGGTCAGCCGGTCTACTCCGGGCTCGCGGGTGTATATGGCCTGCAGCAAATGAGTACGGCCGACGTTGATCAGATTGAGATTGTCAAGGGGGCTGGTTCGGCTCTCTACGGCAGTAATGCCGTAGCCGGCGCAATCAACATCCTGTCATCGATCCCGCGCAAGACCGAAGGACGGATTGGAATTGAAATTGGCGAACATGGTACCAACAATTACGACATCTCGGCGAGTGCCAGGAAGGATAAGCTCGGTATCTTTCTCTTTGCGCAGCAGAGTGAACAGGATGAGCTTGATGAAACCGGCGATGTCAATGCTGCCGGTGGTGTCGATAATCCCGACGGTTGGATCGATAGAGTCCGAGCTTCTGCCAAGAATACCGGCTTCAATTTGTTTTTTGATGATGTAATTTCCAGTGACCGGTTGGTGTTCCGCGGCCGCCTACTCGACGAAACACGCTTCGGTGGCTGGTTGACTAACAATCAATTCGAAAACCCATTTGCCCCGGCATCAGAGCGAATCTTTACCGATCGCAGCAGTGGCCAACTGGAATATCGCTTGTGGCTGCCGCAAGGAACGGAGCTCAACTTGAGCCTCGCGCTTTCAAATCACAAGCGAAATGCTACCAACGACACCTTTCTCGGCGACTACGAAGAAGCATTCGGAGAAACACCACCGGTCGAATTGATGCGACCCTATGTAGCTGATGAAGATCTCCTGATGACCAACTTGAATCTGGTCCGGCCTTTGGGCAAACGGCACCGTATCCTCATGGGGGGCCAGTTTTCTCATAACCATCTCGAAGAAAGCGGAATGTATCTCGACCCGGACTCGCAGGAACCATACAACTCCACGTCGCAGAAGACCGCAAGCGAGTTCGGGGCCTACATACAGGATGAAATCAAGCTGAACCGGAAAGTGGAAGTTGTGGTCGGTATACGCTTCGACTATCACACTTCCGAGGATGAATTCCGAGGTTCGGGAAACGTTCTGGCCGACAATCTGAAGCCGCTTGAGTACAAGAATTCAACGGTTAACCCACGTTTCTCGATCAAATATTCGGCTACTGACGCATTTGTTTTTCGCAGTTCGGCAGGAAGCGGTTTTCGCGTCCCTTATGGCTTCTCGGAAGACCTTCATCTATGCAGCGGTTCACCCCGCGTCTATAAAGGCGACGAGCTCAAGCCCGAAAAATCCTTCAGCTATTCCTTCTCAGTGGATTACACGAGGTCAAAGGCTACTGCGAGCGTCAATCTCTATCGTACCGAGTTGACTGATGCTATAGCGTTTGCAGACAGCGACGCAGAAGTCGCTGATCTTGGTTACACGTACCAATGGGAAAATATCGATAATGCATATGTCATGGGTGCGGAGTTCAATGGATCGGTTGCGCTGGCAGAGGATCTGACCGCTGGAGCCAGATTCGAGCTATTTGATGGCAAGTATGATAAGCCACGAGAGGATTGGGTGGGTACGGCGTTTGAGAAAAGCAGCCGGAATATCTCGCGTTATCCGCAGACTTCGGCCGGGTTCAAAATGGATTACTCCCCTGGAAAATGGAATCTGATCGTTGACGCCGACTACAAAGGAAAGATGTATATTGATCTGACCGAACCTGCTAATCCGGCCGATGTCAAGATACACGAAACGGAGTCATTTGTCGTACTCAACGCGAAACTTAGCAGAACGATACTCGAGCGCTATAACGTTTATGTCGGTGCGAAGAACCTCACCGACTACACTCAGGAAGAGAAGCACATCAACGATGCTGCTTTCATGTATGCGCCGGTCTACGGACGTCTCCTTTATGGTGGAATCCAGATCTCGC